>JBBSPP010000655.1:0-1001 GCA_038258625.1 Chitinophagales bacterium | reverse complement strand
TGGAATGTCTATCCAAAAAAAGTTGATAGACATTCCATGCTTGCAATACTATTTCACCCTCACCCGTATGCCCTCACTATGGCTACTAAACTCGGGCGCATACATACATTGAATGGTTGTAATGCCATTGCTATAATCACCGCGCATGGTGGAGAACATTGGATACTCAAAAACATACGTGCCAGGGTTTAAGTTATCAAAAAAGAATTGCGTACTTGCATCTTTCGTACTCTCGTAATAGCCAAGTCCGTTTTGATATTTATAATTACTCAGCACATTGGTGGGTTCAAAACAAGCGCCGCGCATATCTTTCATGTGCACAAATTCCATGCGCCGATCCACTCGCAGTTCGATGCGTACTTTAATTTTATCGCCTACTTTTAGTTGTTCATTATTTTTTAATAGCTCCAAACTTTCGCCTCGTTCGCCGTTTACAACTTTATACACTTGCTTTTTCAAACTAAGCGGTGTTTCTGCTTCGGTAATTTTATCTAGCTGTTCAAAGTATTGCCAAGACACTGCACCCCACGTTGTGCCCACATTTTTATCGGCTTTCACCGTTACGCTGATGTTGCCCATGTCAGCTTTTACATCCTCTTTGGGTATCGTAAATTTTGTATAACCCGTACCTGCTTCTTGTTTATAATCGGCTAGGTTTATTTTTTTACTGCCCAAACTCATTGTTACTATAGGCTCGGCGGCTAGCCAATCTGCACCGCCAAGTAACAGCGCGTAACATGCATCAGCCGTAGCTTTGGTTGTTGCCCATTGTTGAGTTTGCTTTTGTTTCAAAAGCCAAATACGCAGTTCATCAACTTCATCTAATTCGGAATTTGTATTTTGAGAGGGCTCGTAATCTGAGGGCTTGCCACGCCTTGGCGTGGGCATTTCTCTAAAAGCTTCCATCAACAAGCTGTGCGCTTCAATCGGCGCTTCGTACCACCAATACGAACCTTGATTAAACTCTTTCCAATACATTCCCATTTCCTCATTATGAATAG
>JBBSPP010000654.1:0-1038 GCA_038258625.1 Chitinophagales bacterium | reverse complement strand
GCCTCCTCGCCGTAGTCGCCGCCCATGTATTTTTCCTTGCTAAAAATATGCTTTGCGTAAGCTAGCAAGGTTTGCTCCATGCCTTCTTGTTCGCTCAAAAAAGAATAATAAAATTGCCGACTGCCCATTGATTTTGTGGCCGCTTGCATTCCCTTCCACACTCGATTGGCTTTATCTTGCTCCGTAATAATTTCTCTTACTTCGCCAAATAATTTTGTCTGTGGTTTATTACTATTTTGAATAATGGGATGCTCCAGTTTATTTTCAAATGCAAAAAATATAGCCGATAACAGCCCATCAAAGCCTCCATCGTACACAAGAATAAAATCATTCATGGCTATGAAAATAAATTTAACTGCGTACTTCTTGTTTCTGTAAATTTTGTTTGGGAGCTACCGAGTATTAATCCTTTTATTTTTTCGGGCGCAAAATGTTGCAAATCAAAACGCGGGGTTTTGCACACAATAAAATATTTTGCCCGGTTCAACGCGATGCCAATTTTTTTTAAGTTTTCCCAATCTAATTTTCGATACCTGCGTGCGCTCAAAATTTTACCAACTGATCGCATCCCCACGCCAGGTATTCGAGCGAGCAACCATTTTTCGGCTGTATTAATATCTACTGGGAAATGATGCATATTACGCAACGCCCAACCAAGTTTTGGATCTATATCCATATCGAGGTGCGGATTATTTTCATTCAAAATTTCGGTCACGTCAAAACCATAAAAGCGCAACAGCCAATCGGTTTGGTATAATCTATTTTCCCGCAGTATGGGTACTTGCGTGCCAATCATAGGCAAGCGGCTGTCATTACTTATTGGCACGTAACCCGAGTAATACACGCGCTTCATATTGTATTTTTTGTAAAAATATTGCGAGGTGTACATTATTTGTTGATCGGTTTCGCCGCTGGCACCCACAATCATTTGTGTGCTTTGGCCAGCAGGTGCATACTTCGGTGTACTCTTTATTATTTTTTTCTCGGCCTTGTATTGTATTATTTCGTTGGTTACTTTTTGCATGGGTTTCAAAAAGT
>JBBSPP010000653.1:0-1075 GCA_038258625.1 Chitinophagales bacterium | reverse complement strand
TGCGCACGCGAATATCCATAGCCGGCTGCCCAATCATATTGGGGGCAATGGCCTCGGCGCGTTTTATGTATTTTTCTAGCTGTTCGGCCTCTAGCCAGGTAGCTTTATTTTTCATATAATACTCCTCTACCAAATATACAAATACCTCGTCCATGCCCATTATTTTGCTCGTCTCGGCCCAGCGCGTGATGTACCATAGCGAGTATTTAAACATTTGCTCCGTGCCATCGGCTTTTTTTAGTATTGCATTTGCTTCTTTAATTACCGAGTCGGGCGTGGGGACTACCCATTTGTCAAAAAAGTTTTGCAGTTTGGGTTCGTAAATTGGCGTGTAAATAAGGCGGTCATCCTGAAAATCAAAATCATCCCAATAGTGTGCTTGGTAGTAGCGGCTGGGGAAGGTAGAATCTTTGGTGCCGTCTTCCAATACTGGCCAATCTTCGGGTACCACAGGTTCTTCGAGTGCCAAAAATAATTTTGCCAAAAACGTATTGGGTGAATTTTTAATCACATTTTTTCTGTAGCCCGTTAACTCCTTACCCTTGGTAATCATACGTTTGTTAATGTCTGTGCTATCTTTTTTGGTTTTTGCAGTGGCTAGTTCGGTGGTTAATTCTTGGTAGCCTTTGCCATACGCTACCAAAAAACGCTGGTAGGTATAAAACAAATCATTCTCTGATTTTCCTTTGAATTTTGCCGTTGGCACAATATCGCTTTTAGCGGTAGTCATGGAAAAATCATCGCCATTCTGCAAAATAATTTCCATACTGGTGGCTTTATCTTCAAACAAAAAAAGATAGATGCCGCCGTCTAATTTTTTGGTGCTGTTATAACTGCCCGCCCCGTTTTTGAGTGTGGTAGAATCGTCCTTGAACACCGTGCCACCCTTACCAAAATAATGGCAGAGATACACTTTGGTTTCTTCTTTTACATCAGTAAACTGAACATTGATTTTGTAGCCATCTTTTGCCAAAATAGTTTTGGGCAGGAATGGCAAAACAAACAGAGCCATTATAGCAAGTACTTTTATTTTTATCATAATGCGAGCGTGAATTTACCACCCTATGACGAAAAG
>JBBSPP010000652.1:0-1076 GCA_038258625.1 Chitinophagales bacterium | reverse complement strand
ATTACCCCCGCCAACCTAGGCAAAGAAATGGTGTACGAAGAAAATAATAAATATTACGTGGATATAAATGACGAAATTACTTTTCTGAAAAACAATAATTCTTTTTTGTTCACTAGCGAACAATCGGGGTTTAATCACATTTATGCCTATGATATCTCAAGCAAAAAATTGCGACAAATTACCAAAGGAGACTGGGAAGTAACTAGCCTACACGGCATTGACGAGCAAACTGGCACTATTTTTTATACCAGCACAGAGCAATCGCCCTTGGAACGAAACCTCTACAAAATAAATTTGAATGGCGAAAACAAAACAACCCTCACACCCGAAAAAGGTTGGCACGATATATCATTCAGCGAACGGTTTAAATATTTTGTTGATGATTTTTCTAACGTAAGCACGCCCTCAGTTTTTAGTATGAAAAATAATAGTGGCAAAACCATGCGCGTATTAAAAGATAATAGCGGCCTGAAAAAAGAAATTGCCAGCCATGAAATTGCGCCATTGGAATTAATAACGGTGCCTTTAGCTAACAATTTAAAATTGAATGGCTGGATGATAAAACCGCTCAACATGGAGCGCGGTAAAAAATACCCACTCATAATGTTTCAGTACAGCGGGCCCGGCTCGCAGCAGGTAACCAATAAATATAGTAGTGGTAATTTTTGGTGGTATCAAATGCTGGCGCAGCAAGGCTATATTGTAGCTTGTGTAGATGGGCGCGGTACGGGTTTCCGAGGGGAAGAATTTAAAAAAATGACCTACCTCCAACTCGGCAAATACGAAAGCGAAGACCAAATTGCCGCGGCAACTTATTTTGGCAAACAAGATTATATTGATGCCAATCGCATTGGTATTTGGGGCTGGAGCTATGGTGGTTATATGAGCAGTATTTGCATTGCCAAAGGTGCCGGTGTTTTTAAAAGTGCCATAGCCGTGGCGCCCGTTACCAATTGGCGCTACTACGATAATATTTACACCGAGCGCTACATGCGCACCCCGCAAGAAAACCCGGATGGCTATGACCAGAATTCGCCCATAAACCACGTGGAAAACCTGCGCGGCAAGTACCTGCT
>JBBSPP010000651.1:0-1078 GCA_038258625.1 Chitinophagales bacterium | reverse complement strand
TCCACATCAAACAGGACAAACAATATAGCCACCAAAAAATACTTGATAGCCATAGGCTGACGGGCATTGCCTTGTGATTCAATACCACTTTCAAAATTTTGGAGCTTATCTGTTGTTTTTCTTTTTGGCCCTAAAAAATGCGTAGCGCCCATCATCACCACCACAAACCCAATGGCAATAACCACTTGAATTACAATAGGCAAATAGCTCATGGGCTGGTTGGTAATATCGAGTAAAATATTCATTTCCGAAAGTATGCTTGCAAATGTAAAGCAGGGAGCGCATTCTGCCTTAGAAAATTAAGGTCATGATGAATGTTTTAAGTAAAAATAAAGAAATTACATACCACTAGTATCGCAGCACAAATTCCTGCTTCTGCCTTACTTCTTTCATAAAAAAAACGAGGCCAAATTGGAAAAGGTCGAACGATACTTTTACATCGGGGTCGGCTTTTATTTCGTTCCATGCCTCCTGCATTTCTTTACTCCAATGAATATCATCAAAAACAATGAGCGAATTGTGGTGAATATTTTCCTTTAATAAATTAAAGTATTTGAGCGTGGGTAATTTGCGATGATTGCCATCCACAAATATTAAGTCAAACGTTGGATGCGATTTCAGTACGAATGGTAGAATATCATCAAAATTTCCCACGTATGATTGTATGTTTTTTATACCGATTGATTCAAAATTGGCGAGCGCTTGCTGCTGAATTTCTGGGCAGCCTTCAATCGTGATGACGCTACTTTTTTCCCGAGCTTTGGCCAGGTAGGCTGTTCCTAAACCCAGCGACGTGCCCAATTCTAACACATTGTTCAGTTCAAAATAATTGGCAACTCTAAACAGTAGCTCGCCGTACTTTTTTGTACGCCCAGCGTTTTTTGCAATTTCACAAATCTTTCGTTTGTTTTTTTTATTGTGTAACGAGCCGGCTCCAAAATCGGTAATTTCAATTTCGTTTTGGTTGGTCAATAAACTGCGGCGGAGTTTGGCAATTTCTTCAAAGGCATAAAAATCTCGTTTGTCGCGCAGCACATCGTTTATAAACGAAAAAACAAAGGGGGAGTGCGTGCCGTGC
>JBBSPP010000650.1:0-1082 GCA_038258625.1 Chitinophagales bacterium | reverse complement strand
TACTAAAAGAGTAAGTTTTTGACTTGTATAATTTTTTAGCATTTTGCCCCCATGTTTCGGGGGCAATTTTTTTTTCAGGCGAGTGCCCTGCAAGGTACTCGGCAGTTTATTAGTAGGGCGCATTTCAGAGTGTCTCCCCCAAAAGCGTAGTTACCAACACCGTTTCTATATTTTTATTTAAAAAAAATGTAGGGCATTAAAACATAGAACATTCCACCTACCCATGATACCGCTCGCTAGTGGTATGCCACAGGTAATTGCCAGCAATATATCCATCAAGGCCTATTAAATATCGGCGCAATTCTGGCGTGGCAAATACCATTAGTTTGGCAGATTCGTCTTCAAAAATTCGGTACAATTCGTTGTGTAGCTGCACGCCTTTTTTATATGCTTCTTGCGCGGTGCAGCCGTCTTCGTGTTTTATTACGTCTTGGATGCCGTACTGCCCCATATCGGCTTCGTCTTCTTTGTGGGCGGATACCAAATCATTTACGAGTACGGTAATGAGGCCTGCAATTTTTAGCACCTCGCGTACTTTGGGCAACGAGTAAATATTGTGTGGCAGTTCATACGCTTCTAGTATATCTATCATGGCCATGCAGGTGGTGAGGCTGTTCATTTGTCGGCAGCCCAAATATTCCCACACGGGGGCAATGGTTTTGGTCATGCGCCAACTGGTTTCGTGGCACATGCCGAGGAATAATGTCATGTCTTCGTGCCGCACCCTAGCCACTTGTTGCGGTGTACCGTACTTTATAGTAGTGGCCATGTACTCGCGTATGGCCGTGAGTATGGGGTGTTGGTTTAGCCCGGCGTCGGTGTCTTTATTGTATTTACTATTTAAATAAGGGGCATCGCAGGCAGACATAGCCAAGGATAAATTGCGGCCTACAAGATCAAGCTTGGCGCCGGCGCGCTCGTCATCTACAAAATAATCATCAAGGCCAAAAAGGGCTACATTGGTTTGGCAACCTAAAAATAATCGGTCTTTATCGTTACAAAAAGGATAGACCAACATGACGTATCGGCCAAAATCGCATTTGCGCAAATAATCTAAATGCCCTTCGTAGATGCCTGTTTTT
>JBBSPP010000649.1:0-1098 GCA_038258625.1 Chitinophagales bacterium | reverse complement strand
TACCACAAGGCCACCGTAAAAAGTGCCGTAGAGCTGATGGGCGCGGCGGGCATTAATCACCCCGATAAAGTGGGACGCTTTGTAGTATTCCGCCGGATAAGCCGCACTGAGGTAGAAACTTTGGAGCAAACCTACCCCGACCTAGAGCGCGGCTGCCTGCTAAAAGAAGAAACCGTGCCCGCTAAATACCTAGCCTCGTGGAAAGGTGCGAGTGCGGATCGTTTTAAAAGCTACCGCCTAGCCGAGCAAGAATTAGTGTTTGAACCGTACTCTTAGCAAACGCAGAATAGTTTTTACCACGACTACTAACTACTACTTATCCAAATAAAAATGAAACGTATCACCACGCAGGCCGATGCGCATGGCTTCGAGGGGGATTACTTCGCTGGGGGCAATGTTGCCTAGGTTTACGTTGGCGCCTACTAATTTTAAAAAGTATAATTGTTGTGCCTTTAATGGGGCTTCCCAAATAATTTTTTCTTCGGGTATTTTAGTAAGTATTTCTTGCACGAGGCCTTGGCGCACCTCGCCATCGCTGCGGTAAATGCCTACGGTGCCGCTTTCGCGCGCCTCGCCTATTACATAGCTACTGCCCGCTTCTATCTCGGCTTGCATTAGCTCTATCCATTTGTAAGGCGCCATAATGTTGGTGGTGTCTTTGCTGCCTACCTCACTGAGTACGGTTACAATTTTGGCAAAGCGGCTAATGTAGCCGCATTTTATACTATGCTCTATTTCCATGCTACCATCGCTTACCTCAATATATTTTAGTTCGTAGTCTTTTATAATGCGCTCGTACTCGTCCAGCTCGTTGCGAATAGCAAATGCCTCAAACAGCGTACCGCCAAAGTAGATAGCTATGCCAGCGTCTTTGTACACCTGCATTTTTTCTTTGAGGTTGGGCGTTACGTAGGCCGTGCCAAAACCAAACTTTACAACATCTACATAGGGGCCTGCTACGTCTATAAAGTCTTGCGTTTCGCGGATGCTGAGGCCTTTATCCATTACCATGGTGATGCCGTGGGTGCGGGGCTTGCTATCGCGCTGGGGTATTTGGGAAAGATTAAAGTTCATTTTTTTTATTTATGATTTTTGATT
>JBBSPP010000648.1:0-1099 GCA_038258625.1 Chitinophagales bacterium | reverse complement strand
TTGCCTTTTTGCTACGGCTTGTAAAAAAGATAAAGTTGAGCCGGATCCAACTCCAACAACGGGCCCGTCAGCACAATGGGCCGCGGATTTATATGGGAAAATCGCCTACCCGTAGGCTCTGCCTACGGATTCAGCATAAAATCGCAGTTCCACTGCACCTTTAAAGAAAGCTAAATAAATCCCCAAATTTCCTCTTTCCCAAAAAGAGGATTTTTTCTTTTTAGCAAAAAACAAGCCACCACCCCAATTTCGCATTTTAAGGTATCAAATTTTAAAAGTTGGGGAAATCTTAGTTTTTTAAAAACGGATTTCCGTTTCTGTTTTTAGTAAATTCGCGCAAGTCTTGAAAAATAGTCAGGGCAAAAAAAACAAACTATGGCAGACGAAGAAGAAGATTTGGGAAACCCGCAGCGGGATAAAATTATCGCCGTAAACATTGAGGAGCAAATGAAGACCGCCTACATTGATTATTCAATGTCGGTAATAGTAGGTCGTGCCCTGCCCGATGTGCGCGATGGATTAAAACCCGTGCATCGCCGAGTACTATTTGGTATGAGCGAGCTAGGGAATACCTACAATAGGCCTCATAAAAAATCTGCCCGTATAGTAGGGGAGGTGCTCGGTAAGTATCACCCGCACGGCGATAGTAGTGTGTATGATACCATGGTGCGCATGGCGCAGCCGTGGAGTTTGCGCTATATGCTGATAGATGGGCAGGGTAATTTTGGTAGTGTAGATGGCGATAATCCTGCCGCCATGCGTTACACCGAAGTGCGCATGAGCAAAATTGCTGATGCACTGCTCAACGATTTGGATAAAGAAACGGTGGATTTTCAAAACAACTTTGATGATACACTAAAAGAGCCTACCGTAATGCCTACCAAAGTGCCGCACTTGATAGTAAATGGCGCGTCGGGTATTGCTGTGGGTATGGCTACCAATATGTTGCCGCATAATCTTACCGAGGCGTGTAATGCAGTAGCAGCCTACATTGATAACCCCGAAATTACCACTGAGGAAATCATGAAGCACATCAAAGCGCCCGATTTCCCTACTGGCGGTACTATTTATGGTATCGAAGGTGTGATACAGGCTTTTG
>JBBSPP010000647.1:0-1120 GCA_038258625.1 Chitinophagales bacterium | reverse complement strand
TGCCCAAGCCGCCGAAAAAATTTTGAATGAAGTACACGCCATCAATCATAAAACACTGGCGTATCAGGGTGAGCTATCGGGCAGGTTAAAAATTTCAATCGTCTCTACGGGTAAATATGTAATGCCCTATTTTTTGTCTGATTTTAGTAATCGCCATCCGGGCATCGAACTCAAGATTGATGTAACCAACAAATCGGAAGTCATAAAAAGCCTCGAATTAAATGAGGTAGATTTTGCACTGGTATCGGTGCTGCCCGATAAGTTGAATGTAAACTCGGTACAGCTGATGGAAAATAGATTGTTCTATATTGCCAATAAAGATTTTGACGTTGATAAAAAACTAAGTAAAAAAAAGTTTTTTGAAGATGTGCCATTAATTTTTAGAGAGCAAGGATCAGCTACCCGAAAAGCGATGGAGCAATTTATCAGTAAAAATAATTTTGTAACGAAAAAGATGATTGAACTTACATCAAACGAAGCAGTGAAGCAGGCTGTGATGGCAGGTTTGGGTTGTTCAGTCATGCCGCTAATTGGAATTAAAAATGAATTGGCAAATCAGTCGCTACAAATTATATCCGTTAGCGGTTTGCCCATACGCACCAATTGGAATTTGATTTGGTTACAATCAAAAAACTTATCGCCCGCAGCCAATGCGTATCTTGAATTTATAAAAATTGAAAAGCAAACAATTATTGACGATAAATTTAATTGGATACTGGATTATTAGTGGGTAAGAATTATAAAAAAAAGCGCAGATAACATCCGCGCGGTACAATTATTCTAAAATTATTATTCTCCAAAATTCGTGATGGCACGAACCATGGAAAATATTTCCTAACTAAACATCTCCTTCATTTTATCAAAAAAGTTTTTGCCGCTGTGTACTTTGCCTGGTTTGAAATTTTCGGCATCGCGTAATTTTTCAATGGTTTTACTTTCTTCGGCGGTCAATTCTTGCGGGGTCCACACATTTACATTTATCAGTTGGTCGCCTTTTTCATAGCTATTTACACTCGGGAAACCTTTGCCTTTTAATCTAAATATTTTGCCTGCTTGTGTACCGGCGGGTATTTTTATTTTTGCTTTTCCTGTAATGGTGGGTACTTCTACTTCAGTTCCC
>JBBSPP010000646.1:0-1136 GCA_038258625.1 Chitinophagales bacterium | reverse complement strand
CTGTACGGGCTAAAGGTAGCCGGCGAAACCGCAATAGCCTTGGCCGTATCGGTAAGGCCCGAAGCCACACAAGTAGTTACACAAGTATAATACGTAGGCCCCGGCTGCGGCGGCACAAGGCATTTAAACGAAAAGGTATCATTAGGCATTACCGTCCATGGCCCTGTGGCCGAAACGCTTGATTGTAACCACTGAAACTTTAAGCCTGAATTGGGGTTATTACCTTTTAAAGAATAGCAAGTTTGTACACCAGGGCAAGGGTTTGCATTGCCCACAATAGTATCATGGTTGGGTTGCCCAACACAAGGCGTGCTTAGTACGTGGTAAAATACCGCACCTGTAAAAGCTCGAGGACGGAATTGAGAACCAATAGCATCGCCTAGAGCCCCTCCAAAACCTACACTATCACCATTTAAAATATAATCTCCAACCAATAATGCCACACCCGAATTATTAAAAGAATCTGGAGAAGTAGCCGTACCAGTTGCTGTGGTATATCTCAACGTCTGAGTTGAACTTAAATGAAAGCGATAAACACTATTTCCTGGAATGGTAAAATTCAAATTTTTATGAAACATCTGCAATGTGCCAGGTGCGGCACCAGCACCAGTACTAGTGAATGTATTCGTGTTTATCGCAGTCCAACCAGCTAAAGTTGTATAACCTGATAAATTTGTAGAAGTGAATGACAGCGTAGATGTTAAAGAACCCGATGTGGTCATATAATTACCTACACTATCTAATATACAAGGATAAGGATTGGTATTTCTTATTACAAAGGTGATGCCTGATTGGCCATTGTTACCACTATATCCTGTAGAAATTTGTGGGATGGTAAGGGGATGACTATTTGGTGTTACAGTATTTATATTAAATTGCGCCTGCGCCGCAAAGCCACAAAACACCATCATAAACCCTAATAAAACTTTGTAGTAGTAATTTTTAGTCATAATAAAAATGAATTAAATTGTAAAAAATAAATATAAGCATTGTTAAAAACCTATCAAATTTTTAACGTCATTACTTTATCACATTTGGGGATAGTGGTTTTTGTGGGTGGTAGTTGGTATTTTTTATTAAAAGAAGTAATGCCGTGCCGCAGGGAGTATCTCTTGCTTTTTTTTAAAAAAAATATT
>JBBSPP010000645.1:0-1158 GCA_038258625.1 Chitinophagales bacterium | reverse complement strand
GCTAGTTTCTACCTCAAAAATCTCATGCTTTTTATCGTAAGAAATATATTTTGTATTGGTCAAAATTTCAACTCCCACCTCTTTTGCTTTTTTAAAAAGTAAATCTTCTAGCAAAAAACGGCTAATACCAAAACCGCCCAAGTCCAATTCGGTTTTTAATTCCGAACCATTTTCTGCACTTAGATTTAAGGTATTAATTCTAGGTAACATCATTTGATGGAGCGGAATTCCGAGCCGCTCAATAAAATCCCAACTCTCCAACGAAATATACTCGCCACATACTTTGTGGCGGGGGTAATTTCCTTTGTCAATTAATAATATGCTGTGGTTGTCTTTGGCCAAGAGTATAGCCAAGGACAAGCCTGCCAAACCTCCGCCAATAACTATTGTATCAAAATGTTTTTTATTTTCCACGTCCGCCAAATATAAATATTGATTTTTTTTGTTTGAATAATTTGTTTTTCAAAAATTAAAAAAGGCCAACAACCTCTCAGCTAATTGACCTCTTTCGTATGAAGAAATTTATCAGTTTCTTGGAAAGACCTGTTAGGTTTTCAAAACCTGATAGGTCTCAACATGTTCTAACTACACCCCGTAGTCGTACCACAATTTGGGCACATATAGCAGGTGCCATTGCGCATAGTAATGTTGCCACATTGCTTACACATTGGTGCGTCTGCGCTGGTGCCCATAAGTTCTTTGGCGCTGCGCTCATTGCTGGCTGTTTGCATTACGGCTGCTTTGGTGGTAGTTTCTCTGGTGTGCTTTACGGCTGCCATAGCAGATAAAGCAGTCATGCTTACTTGCTTGGCATCGGTATCGCGGTTGGGTTCGTCCCAGCTTGTTTCGCCACTTTTTGGCGCATCCAATACATGTACCAAATCTTCGCGGCCCAAATATTCATGGCCCAAGGCTCTGAAAATATAATCAACAATTGAGGTCGCATTTTTAATATTAGGATGCTCTACTCGGCCAGCTGGCTCAAAGCGCGTGAAGATAAATTTATCAACAAACTCCTCTAACGGTACACCATACTGCAACCCAATACTCACCGAGATGGCGAAGCAATTCAGCAGGCTACGAATGGTTGCACCCTCTTTGCTCATATCAATAAATATTTCGCCTAGCGTACCATCGTTGTACTCGCCCGTGCGGAGG
>JBBSPP010000644.1:0-1174 GCA_038258625.1 Chitinophagales bacterium | reverse complement strand
ACCCACACCGTGCAAGCCACCGCTTACTTTGTAGCTGTCTTTATCAAACTTACCACCTGCGTGCAATACGGTCATGACCACCTCCAACGCGCTGCGCTTTTCCTTGGGGTGCATATCGGTAGGGATACCGCGCCCGTCATCCTCTACCGAGATTGAATTATCTTCCAAAATGCGCACTTCAATATTGTTGCAATGCCCCGCCAGTGCTTCATCTATCGAGTTATCTACCACCTCATACACCAAGTGATGCATACCTTTTACGCCCACATCGCCAATGTACATGGCGGGCCGTTTGCGTACGGCTTCCAATCCTTCTAATACCTGAATACTGCCAGCATCATAGCCTTGCATCTTTTTATCTTCGCTCATAATTTTTATTTGATTGTTTGCTTTTTAAAAAGCCTAGCAAATGTACAAAAAATAGGCTGAAAAGGGTGGGTAAAAAAAGATTAAAAAGCGGTATATAACCCTTTATAATCAAGCGCTTAAGCATTTTTTTTATCCACAACAACTAGGATACATAGAAATCATAGAATTTTAGACGGAAATAATAAAAATTAGCCATCAAAATATAAAGTACGTTTGTGGCATGAAATGCCAAAAAGTAGATTATTCATCCGAGTGGATTCCACAAATCCACGAACTCCGCAATCGCGAGTTGCGTGTGCCATTAGGCCTCAATCTTTTTGACGAAGACTTGGCAGCAGAGAAAGATGAACTCTTTTTCATATCGGCACAGGAAGATAATTTGATGAGTTGTATGCAGTTTCGCAAACTAAATGATACTACCCTTAAACTACGGCAAATGGCTACCAAAGATATTTACCAAGGCATGGGGCTTGGTAAAAAACTAGTAGAATGTGGCGAGCAATGGGCCGCTGAAAACGGCTACAAAACAATTGAATTACATGCCCGAAAAACCGCACAGGGCTTTTACAAAAGGCTAGGCTATGAAAAAATTGGGGAGCAGTTTATGGAAGTTGATTTGCCACATTATAAAATGGTGAAGACGTTATAAGCAGTTTGTAATAAATTATTTTTTACAATTTATAATTTTCCCCCTATGGTCGTAGCGGCGCGCAACGACCATAGGGGGATTTAGTTTCTATAGCTTTTTAAAATCACGTCTTACATTTTCCAAGGATTTTTAAAAAGCTTTTTCTATCTTAGAGTT
>JBBSPP010000643.1:0-1210 GCA_038258625.1 Chitinophagales bacterium | reverse complement strand
AAGTTATCTTTATGGCCCAAACCATTTCTTTTTTCTACGCCAGCTAGTTGTAAAAATTGCGGGAAAAAGTTTTTGAGCAACCCGGTATCTTTTAGCAATTTAAAACCGATGGAAGGTGTAGGACTCAACACAATTTTATTTAGCTCATCAGTGATTCGTTCCTGCGAAATAATTTTTATACGGTCTGCCATTTTACTGATGGCTTCAAGGCTTTTTTCTTCGATAGTAAAATTAAGTTGGGTAGCAAATCGAATGGCGCGCATCATACGTAGCGGGTCATCGCTATATGTTTTTCGGGGCGCGAGGGGCGTGCGAATTAGTTGATTTTCTAAATCTTTAACGCCATCAAATGGATCAATCAACGAGCCAAAATTTGCTGCATTCAGCGAAATAGAAAGTGCATTTATGGTGAAATCTCTGCGCTCTTGGTCATCTTGCAACGTACCGTTTTCTACGATTGGTTTGCGTGAGTCGCGGCGGTAACTTTCTTTGCGGGCGCCCACAAATTCTATTTCATAATTATTGACTACAAACTGCGCCGTGCCGAAATTTTTGAACACTTTCACTTCTGTAGAATTTGGAAATTGTTGTGCGGCTTTTTGAGCAAATTCGATGCCATTACCCACGCAAACTATATCCAAGTCTTTGGATGGCCTACCCAACAATTTATCGCGCACAAAACCGCCCACGGCATAGGCGGGTATGCCCAAATCTTCAGCCGCCGCGCCAATTTTTTTGAGCAAATTTTCTTCGGTAGTCGATAATGAAATTGTCACTTATTCGGCCTCTGGTTTTATAAGATACATTAATCGAAGGGCAATCGAACGGTTGGTTTGCTGCGCGCGCTCCACACGCGGGTCATGTACTTCACGAATATTGAGCAACGAATTTTGAAAACGAAAGTTTAAATAAAAGCGTTTGTATATTTTATAGCTCGCGCCCAGGTTGAGCGCTACATCATATTTCTTAAAAGGAAAATCTTCGTCAGTATCCACCCCATTCAATGATGCTCGAGCATCAACCAATTGAGCGTACGAAAAACCCGCACTTATAATGCTTCGTTTATCACTAAAAAAATAATTAAAGTTGATTGGGATTTCCGCCGTCTGTAGCGTAATGTTATAATCTGTAATGATTGTACTGCTGTTGCCAAATCGAGTAGGTAATTGCTTTTCACCTGCCTTGCTTCCTTTTTCAGAGAATAAAAGTT
>JBBSPP010000642.1:0-1211 GCA_038258625.1 Chitinophagales bacterium | reverse complement strand
TTGCCGCGCGTGCCAAGCGAGTGATACGATTGCGTGATGGTGTGATTGAAAGTTCAACTGTGAATAAGAGAGAGGGTTCGACAAAACAAGCTGGCGAAACTATTATTTAAGCCACGTCATTTTTGACACCTGCCTGCCGGCAGGCAAGTTTGACATTTGAAACTTTGGTAAGCTCCTTAAAGAAGGCTTTTGTGACAAGCACGTCCAGCAATTTGGAATTTGACATTTGAAAGTTGACATTTGCAAAACATGGCATTCAAAATTTACACAAAAACAGGAGACAAGGGCGAAACCGCATTATTGGGCGGTACACGCGTACCCAAAAATCATATTCGCATAGAAGCGTACGGCACTGTCGATGAGCTAAACTCGTGGCTGGGCAATATAAAAGATTCGGTAGGGGAGCAATTTGCCGAGGAACTTTATCGCATTCAAAATTATCTTTTCACGGTGGGTTCGCATTTGGCATCTACGCCAAGTAAGGATATAAAAATGAACATCCCCGATTTGAAAGATGACGAAATTTCTTTTCTTGAAAAACGAATTGATGCGATGGAAACTGAATTGCCGCCGCTCAAAAATTTTGTATTGCCAGGTGGCGATGGTGGGGCTTCCAAACTACACATTGCCCGTTGTGTATGCCGCCGAGCCGAGCGGATAAGTGTGGCATTGGCCAGCGAAGAACATATTGATGAGCGCATTGTAAAATACCTCAACCGCCTGTCCGATTATTTATTTGTGCTTTCTCGGTTTGTACTCAAAACAAATGATGGGGTGGAGGTGATTTGGAAACCTGAATAAAATATTAGCATAAAAAAAGGAAGCGGTATTGCGTCCTTTTTTTTTAGAATAAAGTCTTTTACCGCTTCTCAATCTTCTGAACGCCAGACCATGAATCAGTGTGTATTTTGATAAAATATAAACCTGCACTAACATTACTTAAATCAAGCGAAATAGTTTTAGCTTTTCGTCCTTGCTGACTGAGTAATACCTTGCCTTCTAATGTTAGTAGCTCTATGGTAAAATTGTTCTCTACTTTATCTAGTTGTACTTGTATATTATCATCTGTTGGGTTGGGGAAAATTTGCACATTGTGTTTGGCAATATTATCTACACTTGTAGGCCAATAAGTATGACAACCCGAAGTATCTATACAGCTACCTTCGGTAACCTCTACAGCATAACTGCCACCAACAGTAGGATTAAAAATA
>JBBSPP010000641.1:0-1223 GCA_038258625.1 Chitinophagales bacterium | reverse complement strand
TGTATGGCGGCGGTGGTCAATTGGACTTGGGCGAAAACAGCAACACCTACGAAGCTGTGGCCAAACTAGCTGGCCCCGGTGCTGCGGAGCAATTAAGTAGCGCGGCCTCGTTATATTGGGGACCACAACCGTTTTTGTCGGGGCCAATTTACTTGGGCATTATTACGATGCTACTTATGATTCTTGGTTTGTTTTTAATAAAAAATAATTTGAAATGGGTGTTTTTTGGCATCGGTATTTTCGGTATTATGATGAGCTGGGGTGATCATTTTTCTAGTTTAAATTATTTCCTGTTTGATAACCTGCCTATGTACAATAGCTTTCGTACGCCTAGCATGAGCATGGTGATTCCCAGTCTCATGTTTGCCATCATTGCTTTTTGGGCGCTCAATGAATTTTTTAAAGAAAAATATACCAACGAAAAATTGTGGGATGCACTCAAAAAATCAGTAATTGTAACGGGCGGCATCTGCATCATTATTGGTTTGGGAGGCAGCTTTTTTTTAGATTTCAGGGGCGAGAACGATGAGCGTACTAAGGCACAATACACCCAAGCTTTTGGCGGAAACGAACAAGCCGGTACCGAAGTTTTTAATGCTATAGTAAAAGACCGCGGCAGCGTGGCTATGAAAGATGGGCTTCGTTCGTTGGTATTTATTTTGTTGGCTGCGGCGGTATTATTTTTTTATACCCGGTCCAAAATTGACAAACAAAAAGCACTGCTCATTATTGGGTTGTTGTTCATTTTCGATGTTGTATTTATAGGGTGGCGCTATTTAAATGATGGGGAGCAATACTACGTAGAGGAAGGCGCGCTAGACTCACAATTCCTGCCCCGCCCCGTGGACTTGGAAATAAAAAAAGACCCCGATCCATATTACCGCGTATATGATTTATCACGCAACGTTTACAATGATGCTATGCAAGCCGTGCATCACAAAAGTGTGGGCGGGTATCACCCTGCCAAGCTGGAATTATTCCAAGATTTGATTGATGTACAATTATCAAATCCTAACGAGGCAAACCCAGCCGTGTTGGACATGCTAAATACAAAATACATTATTGGCCAAGCGCAAACGGGCCAATTAATTTCGCAACGCCGACCTACTGCTTGTGGCAACGGATGGTTTGTGAGCGAAATAAAATCCGTAGAAACTGCCGATGAAGAAATGCTGGCGCTCAATAGTAGTCAGCCCGATAGTGTAGGAAATATCTCAGGCTTT
>JBBSPP010000640.1:0-1245 GCA_038258625.1 Chitinophagales bacterium | reverse complement strand
GGCATAGGCGTTTATGGAAAAACAAGCGACCGACCATTACGCAATACGTTTGTAAATAATATTGTGCGTAATTTTTATAATGAGGGTATTCGCATCACGGGTACAGCCAATACGCTTATTAGCAAAAATGATATTAGCCGTCCACAACGTACCACCGTAAATAACTTTTATGGCATACAAACAGGTGGAGATTTATCAGCTCGCATCGAAAAAAATCATGTGCATAATCCATTTCAAATTGCATCAAATACGCTAACGGCTTATGGAATTTATATTGCGGGCGCCGCCAATGCTAGTAATATTGTTTATGTAGAAAATAACTTGATAGAAGATTTTAATTCTGCTGGGCCACAAAATGGAATTTATTTATTTACCTCGGCAGATTATACGCGGGTGCAACACAATACCATTGCGCTACATAGTACGACTACGGCTAATAGTGCGCCAACAACATCGGGGATTTTCAATGAAGCTACATCGGCACGACAAGGTATTCGAATTCAAAATAATAATGTGAGCATTACGCGCACGGGCAACATGAGCAAATATGCCATCAACATTGCGGCGAACCTAAACACAATTTGTAACAACAATAATTTCTATTCAAACAGCACAGGCAGTGGCACGTTTATAGGCCGTTTTGGAACCACGAATTATGCATTTCTGAATACTTGGCAAGCGGCCAACGGCTTAATTTGGGATCAAAATTCAACAGCAGTTAATCCGCAATTTGTAAACATTGCAACCAACGATTATAACCCTAGCAATTTAGCAATGGATAATATTGGTGCAACTTTAAATGTATTTGATGATATAGAAAATGTATTGCGCCCAACAAATAATCCGGATGCGGGTGCTTACGAATTTGCTTGCTCGGGCGGAAGTAATATTGTTACCAATTTTATTGCACCAACTGATACTACCATCAATTGTTTTGGCGCGGCCAATGGTCGTGTGGATGTACAAGCTACTTTAGGAAGCGCGCCCTATACTTATTATTTATTTCCGGGCACGGCAAATAATACCACGGGTAGTTTTACAGGATTGGATACTGGCTCTTATTTTATTATTGTCTATGATGCTTCTAGCTGTGCGGATACGGTTTATTTTAAAGTAACGCAACCAAGTGCAGCACTCGCTATTAGCAATGTGGTACCAACGAACCCAAATTGTACTAACGCTAACAGTGGCAGCATTTCTGTAACGGCAACTGGCGGAACTACAACTTATCAATATCGCCGAGGC
>JBBSPP010000639.1:0-1278 GCA_038258625.1 Chitinophagales bacterium | reverse complement strand
GCCTTTTTGGGGCAAAATGTAGGTAATGGCAAAACCATCAGCGGCGGTAAACGTGAGCGTTTTGCCACTCGCATCAATTGCCGAATTGAAACTTTGCTTTTTGGTGTTTTGCGTTACGCCATTTCGTTGGTACTCAAAGTCAAACGAATTTTTATCGCCCTCAAAAAGTATTAATTCGTCTTGGTCAAAGGTTTTGAAATCTTTCAATTCCACCTTTTTGGGGTAGGCGCCTTTATTGGTGAAGGTAATTTTTACCTCATTATTTTCAAGCGTAGTTTCTTGCTCTGCAATAATCATGGGTTGCGCCGAAATGTTGGTGTCTTGGGGGTTTGCAGCCCTTGCTGTTGCGGTATCCATAGGCTCCATACCTTTTGTACTGTCGGTAACGAGCTCGGTGTTGTTTTTAGGTTCGGGCTTCTTTTTTGGGGCATTTGACTGGTTATATACAATGTACAAAACCAATAATGCCATGAGCAAACCAAAGCCGATTGCAGAATTTTTATCCATAATTTTTAAGAAAAGTTGGGCAAATGTAAGGGTAATAATTTTTAGTTGTAAAGGTTTAGAGGGTTTAGTGGGTTTAGGCGAGGCTGGGTGGTTGCGCCTAGGCATCTTTTTAGCAAGCAGATATATACATACAAGTGTTTTTACTCAATCCTCAGCTAGGAATGATATAAAGCAATGTCATTTTGTTCAGTCCCTAGCTAGGAATGGTATAAAAGGAGTTTTTTTGATAGTTTACCAACGGTTCAACTTTATCGTCTGCGTATTTTCTGCGCTTTCAATTTTCAAAATATAAATGCCCGCCGAAAAATTAGCGGGCGACAGCGAAAATGAATTGCCAGCAACTTTTTTATCAAAAAGCTTGAGACCGTTCATATCATACAATTGGATTTCTACATTTTGTGCGCCGCCAAAATCTATCACTACATCGCCTGTACCTTGCGTAAAGCCCAACGAATTTTTAATGGCAAAAGCATTTTTGCTCGCTATATTATTTGTGGCGGTAGGATAACAATCGGAGGAGAGCAAATTTTTGGCACGAAAATGCTGACAAATAATTGGTTTGTTGGCACCCCCAAATAGCAAATCATCAGCCTGCAAAAAATAGTAGGCCGCCGAGGGTAAATTGGTGAAATCGGTGAGGAAGAAAAGCGTTTCGCACATGAGTGCATCAGTGGTGGTGCGCCCAAGGGAAGTATAAATATTTTGTAAGGCAGCATTCCATACTTCGCCCAAGGCGTACAAATTTCCCGGGACTGGTTTGGTATAATTGGC
>JBBSPP010000638.1:0-1309 GCA_038258625.1 Chitinophagales bacterium | reverse complement strand
TGAAAACAATTGGGGCTTGAATTACTTTAAATATTTAAAGTTTGTCTTCGGCGTAATTTTTTTCAAAGCCTCCACATAAAGCTTTATACAATTTTCTACATCGTCTTTATGTACGGTCTCTACAGTGGTGTGCATATAGCGCAATGGCAACGAAATTAATGCACTTGGCACACCGCCAATACTAAATGCAAACGCATCAGTATCCGTGCCCGTAACACGTGATGACGCCTGTAGTTGATAAGGAATTTTGGCTTTATCGCCAGCTTCGCGTATAAGCTCTAGCAAAATATTATGTACCGCCGGCGCAATGCTTAGCACGGGGCCTTTGCCCAAGTGGGCTTCGCCTTGTGCCTTTTTATCCATCATGGGCGTGGTGGTATCATGCGTTACGTCGGTAACAATTGCTACGTTTGGTCGTATGGTTTCGGTAATCATTTTTGCACCGTTTAGCCCTACTTCTTCTTGTACGGCGTTTACAATGTATAACCCAAAAGGTAATTTTGTTTTACTCTCTTTAAGCATTCGCGCAACCTCGGCTATTATTATTCCACCCATTCGGTTATCATGCGCGCGCGCTACCCAATGCCCGTTGTTACCTTCTTCAAATCCATCACGGAAGGTGATAACATTTCCTACTTCGATTCCTAATTTTTCTACGTCTTCTTTATTACTACATCCCGCATCAATCCAAATTGTTGAAACGGTTGGTTTTTTTTCGGTAGCCGCCACGCGTACATGAATTGCTGGCCAACCAAACACCGCTTTTACCAACCCTTTTTTACGCGTATGAATGTGCACACGCATAGCAGGTGCAATTTGATGATCGCTGCCACCGTTGCGCGCTACGTGTATAAAACCATCGCTCGTAATATATTTTACATACCACGCAATTTCATCGGCGTGGGCTTCTATTACTACTTTAAAATCTGCTTCGGGATTTACAACGCCTACTACGGTGCCGTAATTATCTACAAAATATTCATCAATAAAAGGCTTTATATAATCCAACCAAATACGCTGACCGGGAGCTTCAAAGCCCGTGGGCGCGTAATTGTTCATGTACGTTTGAATAAAGTCCATTGAACTTTTTCCAAAAAATTCTTTTTTATTTTTAGTTGTTGTAGTACTTTTTTTTGCTTTTGCCATAGGCTGACAAAGATGCTTTTTTTAGGTTGAAAAAAGAAATAACTTTCTGAACTATTCAGGCAGGCTTGTAACTTTACCCGCCAATGTACCATCCGCATTTATTTTAAACGCCGCAGGAATATCCGTTACATTGTACAGTCGGCTAAATTCGTTCAACGCCATA
>JBBSPP010000637.1:0-1314 GCA_038258625.1 Chitinophagales bacterium | reverse complement strand
TATTTTTATATGTATTGAAATTGCTGATTTACTTTTTCGCAGCTACGAGTGTTTATTTTTTTATTAAAAATCGATCGTTCGCATTTTTTGATTTTCTGTTTTATAATTGGTCAATTACCCCCGTCAATTTGCAACGGGCAGGCTGCTATTTTTTATAAAAAATGATTTTTTACTCGTGCAAAAAACCAAAGAAATACGAAGTTATACCAAAATGAATTGAAAATGCTCTGACCCTCAGATAGGTGTTATCAAAATTGCTCTTGAGTATTTTGTATGAATAAGTTTGAGAATTATTAAGGAATAAAACCTACAAAAATGCTAGAGTAAGTAGAAAAAAAAACGAGCTAAAAATAGTAGCTCGTTTTTCATTTTTTTAAATGCCTATATTTTTAGGCTTTGTTTATTCAAGAAAATCTATTTTACCACACTTATTTTTTCGGTGGTTGTTTCATTATTTTTCGTAATGACCTCTACCAAATAATTGCCCGCTGGTAAAAAGTCTAACTGCAAGGAATAGCTTGTATTATTCGGCATTCCCGAAGCAATTTGATGTCCATAAATGTCGCTGATGCGTACAAATTTGATGATTTCCTCGCTGCGCACATTAAGCACATCACGCACTGGGTTAGGATGTACAAATATATTTTGGCCGGCTACCATGCTCAGCGGAATAATTTCTGAGTACGAAATTGTTGCGTTAGCATCGGTTAGTTTTAGGCGGTAATATTCTTTGGCGTTAGTCAGCGTGGTAGTGTGTTCTTGCTTTTTATCAAAGTTAGATTTACTGGCAAAAACAGCAGTAAAATCTTTAGCATCTGTACTTTTTTGTAATTCTATTTTCTCAAGATTACTCATATTGGTAAACCATGATAGGGTATAATCGTTTGATTTATCAGCTACTTTTTGTGATGTGAAATTTAATTCGGTAAGCGGCAAAACAGCATTCACTAAATCAATAAACCAGGTACCCCGACCGTAAGTAGCTACGTACATTTTGTTGGCAAGGTAATTAATTTCTATATCGTTTATTTTAACATTGGGTAAACCAGCGCCATATTTTTGCCAGCCAGGTGTAGCACCGTCTGATAATTTGATGTAATACAGGCCTAACTCCGTGCCTGCAAAAAGGGTATCCCCGCCTTGTTTTAGCTCGAGGCATACCATTTGTATATTGGGCATGTTGTAAGTTATGTTGGTATAATTGGCGCCGCCATCAGCGCTCATATATATTTTATCGCCTGCTACATATCCTCGGGTACATACAAATAATGAGTCCCAGTTGGTTTTGCTACAACACATATTTTGGTTGAATTG
>JBBSPP010000636.1:0-1347 GCA_038258625.1 Chitinophagales bacterium | reverse complement strand
TTGGTTTGCTTGGCCCAAATGGCGCCGGCAAAAGTAGCCTGCTGCGCATGATTACCGGCATTACATTGCCCGACGAAGGAGAGGTGTTTTTTAACGATGAACTTTTTGATACCAAAAAACATACCGAGCGCATAGGCTACATGCCCGAGGAGCGCGGGCTATACAAAAAAATGAAAGTGCGCGAGCATTTGGTATATCTCGGCCAGCTAAAGGGCCTCACAAAAGCGGCCGCCAATACGAATATAGATTATTGGTTTGGCAGATTAAATATGGAAAGCTGGACCAACAAAAAAGTAGAAGACCTCAGCAAAGGCATGAGCCAAAAGTTGCAATTTGTAGCCACCGTGTTGCACAAACCTGACCTACTAATTTTAGACGAGCCATTCAGTGGGCTAGACCCTGTGAATAGCAAGGTGATAAAAGATGAAATTTTTCAGTTGGCAAAAAGTGGTACGACCATAATTTTTAGTACTCACCGCATGGAGCAGGTAGAGGAAGTGTGCCAAGATATTGTGCTGATGCACAACGGCGCGGTGATACTTGAGGGTGAAGTACAAGCTATAAAACAACAGTTTAAAGAACATCAATACGCCCTAAAAACCATTGCCGAAAACCTACAATTGCCTTATCAAATAGTTTCGCAGCAGGGCAACGATTATGTACTACAATTAAAAGATGGCGAGGACAGCCAAGCCGTGCTCCGCTTTTTGATAGAAAATAATCATAAAGTGCTAGGCTACTCAGAAATACTACCTAGCCTCAATCATATTTTTATTTCGCTGGTGGAAAACACCGCCGCACGTCAATTTCAAACTACCTAAACTATGAACAAAATACCCGTTATAATAAAACGCGAATACCTAAGCCGCGTAAAGAAAAAAAGTTTTTTAATTACTACCATCCTTTTGCCGCTCGGTATTTTTTTGCTCATTGGCGGGGTGGTTTTCTTTACCATGAAAAGCAAAAGCGAAACCAAAGTAGGTATTATAGATGATACGCAGGAGTATTTTGGGCAAATGAAAAAAGACTCTAAATCCTTTGCACTGAGCCAAGTTTCATTAAAAGAAAATGAAAGCATTGAAGCCCTCGCCTCCCGCACCGATAATGAAATCATCCTCCGCATTTACGCTGCCCAGCCGCCCATCATTGATAGCGTAAAAGCCATGAGCGAAAGCAGTATCAGTATGAGTGCCCAAGATTTTTTGAACGATGAGATACAAACTATTTATAGAAAAAAACTCCTCAGCGAGGCGGGCATAAATAAATTATTGGTCGATAGTTTGGACAGTGCCGAGCTACCATTTATCAGTCGTTCCTTCACCGAAAAAGTAACCAACACAGGTATAG
>JBBSPP010000635.1:0-1349 GCA_038258625.1 Chitinophagales bacterium | reverse complement strand
CTTCTACCGTGCGGATATCAAATTCATCTATGCGAATAAGCACATCGCCCGCCTGCATACTCGAAAAATCTGCTGCACTATTGGGCGCCACTTGGTCTATTAATACACCACTGCCCACATGTGCATACTCAAGGCCACTACCTAGGTGCAGTTTATAATCATTTTTCTTAAAACGGGCTAATTCCTTTGTTTTGGTAAATGAAAATTTGGGTTGCTTATCAATTTCCAACAGCATATCGCCAATACTTGTGGCTATGTCGGCTATGCCTTTTTCATTCAGGCTCAGTTGTTCGCTTTTTCTCGTAGTAAAAAAATTAAGTACCGGAATATCTTTGGAATAAAAGCTACGTTGGTTGGAGCCACCAATCTCTGCCGATACTAATTTTTGGGTTCGAAAGTTTTTGTTCAAACTGCCTAGTACGGTTTCCCAATTAGGCGATGTGCCGGTGCCGCTTATATACAATTCTTTATTGGTATTAAGCGCGCCAATGTCCTCGATATTAATCATGCAACTCACCGTTTCGCTAGTTAGTCCAAGGCTTTTTATAATAGCCTCTGCGCCCATGCGCTCATCGGCCGTGCCGGAAAATGCAATGAGTACGTAATTATAATTTTTGAGACGCGCAGAGTTTATTCGTTGCGCAATTTCGAGCAGGGCTGCTACGCCAGCGTTGTTGGCATTTTTGCCTGGTAGCTTGTCGTAGCGTGTACCTATTACTACGGTGTGGGGCACTTGGTTTACCCAATAGCCCACCACATTTTGTCCTTCCAATGTGCGACGAGTTTTGGCAAAATCATATTGTACATTAACCCACTCTTTGCCCTTGGCATCTTGTACAATATTTTTTTTGTAGGCCGCATTGTTGAGTATAAAAACTGGCTTTTTCAGAATCGTTTTATTATCCGTAAAGCTATTTGTAAAATCATGGCTAGGCCCTTGATCATTTAAAAAAATAACGGCCTCCGCGCCTTTATCAATAGCTTCTTTTGCGCTGCGGTATAGTTTTTCTACGCCGTTGCCAAATTTGTTATTTAGCTCTTCGCCCACCGCCGAAAATTTGATGAACCACACGTTATCCGGCTCGGGCATGGCGGGCAACGCTTGTGCGTTAAAGCTACCCGTGCCGCTAAATGGTGGTACTATTACGGCCACGCCCACCTCCAAATTATCGTCGTAAATCTGAATGTAGGAGTCTGCGCTTAGGTTATTTTTTTTATCAATCGTGAAGGGGTGAATGTATTTGCCCAAATAGGGTTTGTACAATAAAGTGGTAAAGCGGTCGCTAATATAATTAGCTACTTTTTTTTCGGCACTGCTGCCAGCTATGCGGTTTTGAATATCTGCCGAG
>JBBSPP010000634.1:0-1366 GCA_038258625.1 Chitinophagales bacterium | reverse complement strand
CGGCCGCGGAAGTTTGCTTTTATAAAAATAATTGGTGTGATACTAAATGTGTTGTTGGTGTTTTTGTTTGTGAGCGTGTTGCCTTGGTTACAAAAAAATGGCTACGGTGGCGAGCTACTCCAACACTATAATATTGAACGCGATGCGCTTACCTACATTTTGCTATCCAACATTATTGCCAGCGGAATTTCTATGTTGTTTTTGATTCCTGAGTTTAAAGATTATGAATTTAAACTGCACAAAACGCTTTGGAAAAAAATGATGATTTATACGTTGCCGCTCGTGATCGTAGGTTTTGGCGGTATGATAAATGATATGTTTGATAGGCTGATGTTGCCCGTACTGATTAACGGCGACCTTGATTTTAGAAATACCCAAGCTGGTATTTATAATCAAAATTTTAAGCTGGCGGCCTTGATGATTATTTTCACTCAAGCCTTCCGCATGGGTGCCGAGCCTTTTTTTATAAAAGAATCGAGTGCCAAAAACGCCCCGCAAACCTACGCGCGCATCATGACCATTTTTGTGATTGTGTGCTGTATTGGGATGCTTAGCGTGGTGCTTTTTTATGATATTTGGAAACTGTACATCCAAGCCTACAAATACCCCGAGCGGACCGAAGGTTTTATTATTGTGCCCATTTTGCTTTTATCAAAAATACTTTTTGGTATTTATTACAACCTTAGTATTTGGTTTAAGCTGGAAAACAAAACCCACATTGGCGCCATTATTACCATCATAGGCGCGGTGATTACGGTGGCTTTAAATTTTATTTTCATACCGCGCATTGGCTACATTGCCTGCGCGTGGGCTAGTTTGGCGTGTTATGGTTTTATGGTGTTGGCCAGTTATTTGGTGGGTCGAAAATATTACCCCGTGCCGTACAATATTCCTAAAATATTCATTTACCTCGCGGTGGCTTACGGCTTGTATTTTGTACACGCGCAGTTTATTGATAACATTGCCGACATTGCCTTGCGCATTTTGATTGGCCTAGTTTTCCTATCGGCGTTTATAGTTTTTGCGCTGATTTATGACCGGAAGGAGTTTGCGGCTTTGCCTGTGGTGGGGAAGTATTTGCGCCGCGATTAACTGATTGCCTTGATTACCACGATTTTATTGGCATGATTGTCTGAACCGCAGATGAAGCAGATTTTTCGGATGAAGCTGATTTTATTTTCATGCTGCAAATAAAAATCAGCGAAATCAATTAATCATTAGTAATCTGCGGTTCGTCCTCCTTCTTCTTCGCTCTTTTTGGCAAAAGATAATTTTTGTACTTGGCATAATTATCAAAAAAGATAATTTTTGCCACCTTGCCTACCAAAATTTGATACTCCCACATAGCGCGCAGCAGGCTGATGCG
>JBBSPP010000633.1:0-1384 GCA_038258625.1 Chitinophagales bacterium | reverse complement strand
TAAAACCAGCGATGGCGAAATTCCATTTGACATTTTTGGTGCCAGTTTTTATTTATTGTCGCGCTACGAAGAGTATCTTACAAAAGAAAAGGATGAATTTGGGCGTTTCCCGCACACGCATTCCATGGCATTCAAAAATAATTTTTTGAATATTCCATTGGTCGATATTTGGGCGCAGGCGTTGAAAAAAATTTTACTAGTAAAATATCCTGCCTTGCAACTTCAACAAAAACAATTTCGGTTTACGCCTACCTACGATATTGATATTGCCTATAGTTATAAGCACAAAGGTTTTTTTAGAAGCATGCTCGGCACTATAGCTGACATTGTTCAAGGCAAAAATTTTACGACTCGATATAAAGTATTATCGGGGCTTAGAAAAGATCCGTACGATGCTTATGATTTTCTGGATAAAATTCATGACAAATACGCATTGCAGCCCACCTATTTTTTTCTACTTAGTGAAGGTGGCCCGCATGACAAAAACCTACATCCTACAAACCAAAAATTTCAGCAATTAATAAAAACCATAGCCCAAAAATACAGCGTGGGTATTCATCCATCCTACCGCTCAAACAAAGTTGAGAATGCGCTGAGGAAAGAAATTGAACTTTTAAGAAAAATAAGTGATAAAGAAATTAGCGCTAGTCGACAACATTATATAAAATTTTCTTTGCCTATTACTTATGAAAACTTGATAGCTAATAAAATAGCCGCAGATTACTCCATGGGCTACGGCAGCATCAATGGTTTTCGTGCGAGTACATCCAACGCTTTTTATTGGTTTAACCTTGGCAAAAATGAGGCTACCCAATTAGTAATCCACCCATTTTGTTTTATGGAATGCAATTCATTTTTTGAACAAAAACAAAGCATTGAAGAAACCCGAAAAGAGATTGATCACTACATAAATAGTGTAAAAAAAGTGCAAGGTAATTTGATTACTATTTGGCATAATTTTTCTTTGGGTTCTGATAAACTTTGGGCTGGATGGGCGGAACTGTATGAATATTTATTGCAGCACTCTAAGTAGATTTTTTTACAAAGTTGTGGCCAGATACGAACCGCCAACATCCCTTTATAACTTCGCCTTTTACCAACTAAACAAATGCGCACGCGCTATATTTGTGAGATGGAATTGGCAAATAGACTGGACCGAATAAACGAACCCGATACTATTAAAATGGCAAAACTTGCCAGAGAATTAGCCGCTAAGGGAAATGATGTAATAAACCTCAGCTTGGGAGAGCCTGATTTTAATACCCCCCAACACATTATTTAAGCAGCAAAAAAAGCGAAGGATGATGGGCATACAAAATACACACCCGAATCTGGCACGCCCGAAATGCGCCAACCAATTAGTGAAAAACTAAAGCGCGATAAT
>JBBSPP010000632.1:0-1385 GCA_038258625.1 Chitinophagales bacterium | reverse complement strand
TAGGCAAGGTAGCGGCCCACTCCAATATGCGGTGGTCCAAAAATGGCTCGCGCCCTTCGAGGCTGTGTGTCATGGTGGCGCGGTCTACTTTTTGCAATATATCGTCTACCAAATAAGTTTGGTAATCAATGGCCATTATGTAGTTAAGTGTAGAATAATTTTCGGGGCTAAGTTCTTTACTATCAAAAGCTGTAATCAGTTTAGCGGGTTGATGCTTTAATATTTTGGCTACATCCTCGGGCAAAAATTGTTTGCTCAGTACCTGATTCATGTTGTAGTCATCCCCTTGTTTCAGAAACTGTTTTACTTTTTCATAACGGCTATGGAATAAATATTTGTTTCGCAAAACCGGTATGGCATCGGCTGATACGATATCCATCATGCCCGCCATTCCTTTGCGAACGATTGGCGGAATTGCTTTTATTTTGGTGCCAAATTTCATTATATAATCGTAGCGATTATACCCTGCAAAAACTTCATCCCCGGCATCGGCGCTTAGAGCCACGGTTACTTTTTCGCGTGCTATTTTGCTTACCAAGGTTGTGGGAATGGCGCTACTATCGGCAAAAGGTTCGTCGTAATGAAAGGGCAAATTTGGTACAATGTCCAAGGCCTCTTTTTCGGTACAATAATGTTCGGTATGATCTGTACCCAAGTGCGCGGCTACGTCTTTGGCGTGGTGCGCTTCGTTTATTTTATCGTCGGTAAAACCAATTGTAAACGTCTTTATTTTTTCTTTACTATCTTTTTGCAGCAGCGCCGTCACTACTGTGCTATCATAGCCACCACTCAAAAATACCCCAACGGGTACATCGCTCACCATTCTATAATCGCAGGCGCTTTTTAGCAATCGCTCAGTTTCTACTTTTGCTTCTTGATAATCTATTTTTTGTTTTGGCTTGTTGTAAGCGTCGTATACATTCCAATATTGCTCAGTCGTAAAACTTTTGCTACTAATATCAAACCGCATATAATGCCCCGGTTTTACTTTGTGCGTAAAATTATAAATGCAATGCGGATTGGGTACATAGCCATACTGCAAATAACTGCCCACGGCATCCATGTTCAGTTCTTTTACAAAAGCAGGATGTGCCACAATCGCTTTTAGCTCGGAGGCGAATAACAAAAGGTCATTATGCCAATAATAAAAAAGTGGTTTTACACCAGCGCGGTCTCTAAAAAAAAGGAGATCATTCTTTTTTTCGTCAAAAATAATAATGGCAAACATGCCAATTAGCCGATGTACAAAATCAGTACCCCATTGCTGGTAGGCGTGTAATATTACCTCGGTATCAGAATGGCTGTGGAACTGATGCCCCAAGCCTAAAAGTGCTTCTTTTATTTCGGCAAAATTATAGACCTCGCCGTTATACACAATTTTTAGC
>JBBSPP010000631.1:0-1386 GCA_038258625.1 Chitinophagales bacterium | reverse complement strand
TTGACAGAATTTCAAAATCGCATAATAACAAAGCCATTCTTTTTGAAAATACGGGTACCGATTTCCCGATACTTATTAATAGCATGGGCAGCGAAAAACGAATGTGCTTGGCATTAAAAGTTGATACCTTGGATTCCTTAAAAGATGAAATTGAAAATCTTTTTAAAATGATGACTGCGCCCAAAGAAGGTATTTTGGCGAAGCTAGCCATGCTTCCAAAACTAGCGCAATTCGCAAGTTGGATGCCTAAAGTAGTAAGCGGCAGAGGTGCTTGCCAAGAAGTAATTATGGACAGTCCTGATTTGGACAAACTACCCATTATGCTGTGCTGGCCAAAAGATGGCGGGCGCTACATTACCCTGCCCGTCATACATACCAAAGAGCCAACGAGTGGCATTAGAAACGTAGGTATGTATCGCATGCAGCAGTATGATAAAACGTCTACCGGGATGCATTGGCACAAGCACAAAGTGAGTGCCTCGCATTTTAATGAATATAAGAAACTAGGCAAACGAATGCCCGTAGCCTGTGTAATTGGTGGCGATCCTGTTTACACTTACGCTGCCACGGCGCCCCTGCCAGAGAATGTGGACGAGTATATGCTCGCCGGTTTTTTGCGAAAGAAAAAAGTGGAGCTAGTAAAATGTATTACCCAACCCGAAATAGAAGTGCCAACTGATGCCGATTTTGTAATTGAAGGTTACGTAGATCCTACCGAAGAGTTGAAAATTGAAGGTCCCTTTGGCGATCATACAGGCTTTTATTCTTTGCAAGATTTGTATCCTATTTTTCATATAACGGCTATTACGCATAAAAAAAATGCCGTGTACCCAAGCACCATTGTGGGTATTCCGCCGCAGGAAGATGCGTGGATAGGAAAAGCCACCGAGCGTATTTTCTTAGCGCCAATAAAAATGACCATGGTGCCCGAAATACAAGATATGAATATGCCGGTGGAAGGGGTGTTTCATAATTTGGTATTGGCGAGTATCGAAAAAAGTTTTGGCGGCCAAGCCCAAAAAGTAATGAACGCAATGTGGGGTGCTGGGCAAATGATGTTCAATAAAATATTAGCAATTGTTGACGGTCAAGATTTGACTGACTACAAATCGTTGGCGCAATATGTATTTAAAAATATTAACCCTGCGCAGGATATTTATTTCAGCAGCGGCCCTATGGATGTGCTAGATCATAGCTGTAGCAAAATGGGTTTTGGCGGTAAGATGTGCATTGATGGCACACAGAAACATGAAGAGGAAATTCAGTTTTCAGTGGAAGATTATACGCTCAATGTCGAGGAGATAAAAAATAGTTTTATCCTTGATGATGAGTTGTTAGATGTAAATACAACATTGATTGAGCAGGATATTCCGTGCTTGCTTTTAA
>JBBSPP010000630.1:0-1391 GCA_038258625.1 Chitinophagales bacterium | reverse complement strand
TACCCGCAGTTTTGCCAAAGAGCTTGATGATGCAGATGCGTTAAGTGATTTTCGAGATCATTTTCATTTTCCAAAACTCGACGGAAAACGGGCCACCTACTTTTGTGGAAACTCGCTAGGCTTGCAACCCAAAAATACAAAAAAATATTTTGACGAAGAATTGGCAGATTGGGCACAATGGGGTGTGGATGGGCATTTTAATAGCACCCGCCCTTGGTTTGGTTATCACCATCATTTTACTGATAGTCTGACAAAAATAGTGGGCGCAAAAAAAACTGAAGTTGTAGCTATGAATACGCTGACGGTCAATTTGCATTTGCTCATGCTATCTTTTTACCGACCTACCAAAGCGCGCTACAAAATTATTATGGAGGCAGGCGCTTTCCCCAGCGACATGTACGCTATGGAAACGCAGGCGCAATTGCACGGTTTTGACCCTAAAAAAGCGGTTATAGAAGTTGCGCCCAAAAATGATAAACACACAATTGAAGAGGACGATATAATTAAGACTATTGAAAAACACAAATCGTCGGTGGCAGTAGTAATTTTTGGCGGGGTAAATTATTATACTGGGCAGCTTTTTGATATGGAAAAAATCACAAAAGCAGCGCATAAAGTAGGGGCTATGTGCGGTTTTGATTTGGCCCACGCCGTAGGCAATGTGCCCTTAGAATTGAACAAATGGAATGTTGATTTTGCATGCTGGTGTTCGTATAAGTATTTAAACTCTGGACCTGGCGGTGTAGGCGGTATTTTTGTAAATGAAAAACATGCTAAAAATCCAGAGACGCTACGCCTAGCTGGTTGGTGGGGCTATGATGAAAAATCGCGTTTCCAAATGACCAAGGGATTTAAGCCAACGCCTACTGCCGAAAGTTGGCAAATGAGCAATGCCCAAGTTTTTAATATGGCAGCGCATCGGGCAAGCCTTGATATTTTTGATCAAACAACGATTGCTGCACTCCGAGAAAAAAGCATCATGCTCACCGCCTATGCCGAGTATCTTTTGGAACTAGTTAAAACGGAAAATAAAAAATTAGCCTTTGAAATTATTACCCCAAAAGAAAGCGAAAAACGCGGTGCACAATTATCGCTTTTGTTTTCAAAAAATGGCAAACGAATGTTCAAACACCTAGAAAAAAATCATATAGTGGTAGACTGGCGCGAACCCAACGTAGTGCGTTTTGACGCCGTGCCCATGTATAATAATTTTCAGGATTTGTATGAACTGTATGCTTGTATGAAAGGGTTTTAAGTTTTTATGGCTTATTAATTAGTTACATTTTTTATGGAAGATTTTTTAAACGAATCAGAATTACTTGAGGATGTCGATTTGAGTCTGAAAGAGTTATTGATAGGATTATTTCAGTATCCTAAGGAAACAATGGAAT
>JBBSPP010000629.1:0-1391 GCA_038258625.1 Chitinophagales bacterium | reverse complement strand
TGCCATGCCCATTAAAAGTAACCGTATTGGTAGCACTCATACCCATTACTGATGTAAGCGTTACTTGCTCATTATTTACTGCATTTAATACACTAAATACGACTGGCCCACCTACACCGCAGGATTGCAATATTGCATTGGCCTCGGTAAATGATTGAAAATTAGTACCCCCACTAGCCAGTGTTGAGTCAATTGTAAAATTACCAGATAAGGCCTGACATACCGTAAATGTATATGGCCCTATCTGTGCCGAGGTATCGCCCGGTCCACAGATTGCGCGCACATAATAATCAAACGTAAATAGATTAGGTAAGCCACTAAATGTATAAGGCTTTGTGGTTGTAGTTACCGTAGGATTTCCCGTGGGTACAAAGCCTTGTAAGCCTATTTCGATACCCCAATTTGTAGCCACACCATTTTCTGTCCAGTTAAGATCCGCACTGCTATTGGTAATATTAGTAGCCGTCAAATTGCTGGGAAAAGGGCATTGTGCTAAGGTAGTAAACCGAGTTAAGGGTGTAAAATAACTGGTATCATTGGCGCCACAACGAGCGCGTACATAAACATCAAAAGTAGAATTTTGAATTAAACCCGTTATTGTGTAAGGCTTAGTAAGTGTATTTATGCGAATACCATTAGATGGTATAGCACCTGGTGTAAATCCTAATGCGCCATACTCTACATCCCAACCGCCCGCGGGGTTGTTCGTATCAGTCCAATTAAAGCTCGCTGTGGTTTGGGTGATTCCGCTGATTACCGGAGCAGTAGGCGTGGCGCAGCTTAGGTTGGAGGCTAGGCTAATACCCATATCCAAATACTGCGTACCAATAGTACCAGTAACAGCCGCGTAGCTGGAGTATCTAGCTTTACCCGCTACCGAACCTACATAGCATGATTTGGTGGTAGAGCCCGTAAAACCTTGGCTTTTAATTTCTATAATTAGCGTGAGTGCAGGATTGTACAAAAACGATGTTGCCAACGGTATCGGTATCCATCGATCTGGCGTACTGCCCGAAGGAAGCGTGGTGTATGCCGCCGAAAATAATACGGAGGTCAATCCAGTATTAAAGGTAGTAGAAGTATGTACAAGATCCGTACCTACATTTTGCCCCATCGAAACTTCAAAATTTGTGTACGGTCCCATGCCAGTAGTTGCTGCACTAGGGCGCACCCAAATAGTATCAATAAGGCCAAAATATGAGCTTGGAAAACTACCTGGTGAATATAAAAGTTGGCTTTTTTCAAAAGTAGCAGCTGAAGGGCTCATCGGAATCGCATTTGCGCCCGTGCTGGTATTCGAATTAAAATAAGGCGGAACTTGAGCAAAAGCCATTGTTGCACCTACAAACACAGTTAAAAAAAGTAGTAGCGTTTTTTTCATTTTTTATTTT
>JBBSPP010000628.1:0-1408 GCA_038258625.1 Chitinophagales bacterium | reverse complement strand
AGATTTAAACGCAGGCAGTATTCAAGAAAACACCTCGGGACACCCAAAGGGATTGTACGTTTTATTTTTTACCGAAATGTGGGAGCGTTTTGGTTATTACCTCATGCTAGGTATTTTTTCGCTCTACATGCTCGACGGTTGGGAGAATGGCGGTATGGGTTTTGACAATGCACAAAAGTCGGATATTTACGGTACGTATTTAGGCTTGGTATATCTCACCCCTTTCTTGGGCGGACTGTTGGCGGATAGAATTTTTGGGTATCGAAAATCAATCATAGCTGGTGGCCTACTCATGGCGGCTGGTTACCTCACGCTATCCATTCATACCACCGAGGCGTTTTATGTAGCCTTGGCGCTTATAATTTTTGGTAATGGTTTTTTCAAACCCAACATTTCTACACTACTTGGAAACTTGTATAATAAAGACCAGTTCAAACTAAATAAAGATGCGGGCTACAACATTTTTTATATGGGCATAAATATTGGCGCGTTCGTCTGCAATTTTGTGGCGGCATTTATGCGCAATAATTATGGTTGGAACTATGCTTTTATAGCCGCCGGTGTGGGTATGATTATTGGCGTTATTATTTTTATTATGGGTAGTAATACTATTCGAGATGTGGACATTCGCAAGCCGCTTGAAAAGGGCGATTTATCAACCGGAAAAATTCTTAGTTTCACCCTCTTGCCCATGATTGTTTTTGGTGTCATTGGCTATTTAATTCCAGGCAATATTTTGGGTACAGATACGAATGATGCTTTTATATTAGGCTGTATTCCCGTCGTGGCTTTTTATATTTATTTGTATTTTACTGCCAATGAAAATGACAAAAGACCCATTGGCGCATTGCTCGCCGTGTTTGCTTGTTTGGTAATTTTTTGGGCGGTATTCCACCAAAACGGTGATGCCCTCACCGTGTGGGCGCGCGACTATACCGAGCGTACAATGCCCGAAGCCATTGAAGGATTTACAAGTAAAGTAGGCATGGTAGAAGAAGTAACGAACCTAGGCGCAGAGACTGCAAAAAGCGACGCCGCCTATTTTGAAAATATAAACCCAACCCGCATGCCCGCCGAAGGAGGCTCGCTAAAACTAATTAGTACCGAGCTATATCAATCCATCAATCCGTTTTGGGTCATCCTGCTCACGCCTGTGGTGGTAGGCTTTTGGGGCTTTTTGCGCCGGCGAAAAAAAGAACCCACCACGGCTACCAAGATTGCCATCGGCTTGGTTATCACCGCCCTCTCGGCACTCGTAATGGTGGGCGCGGTAATGGCCACAAACGACCTAAGCTCAAAAGCCAGCAGCTGGTGGCTCATAGCCTCTTACGGCGTCATCACCTTGGGCGAGCTTTGCTTATCGCCCATGGGATTATCATTAGTTTCCAAGCTTAGCCCGCCGCGAATT
>JBBSPP010000627.1:0-1410 GCA_038258625.1 Chitinophagales bacterium | reverse complement strand
TTAGCCCGTACAGCCCGTGCTATTGTAATAATAGTAATTCTACTTTTCCTAATTTGGAAAATATTGGGCAGTTTTCCATTGGCACGCTTACCAACCCCACTGCTACGCCGGTGCAAAACAATAATCCTACGTCGGTGAATGCGTACTCCAATTTTGATACCTTGTCGCCTATCCCGTTTTTTATACAGGGGCAAACGTATCCCATCTCGGCATTACAAATATCTAGTGGTGCCAACTTTACTAGCTGGTTCAAAGCGTTTATAGATTATAACCACAATACTAGCTGGGCCGATCCTGGTGAAACTGTATTTAGCAGTGCATCTTCTACCGCCAATAATTATAACCCATCGGGTACATTTAACGTGCCTACTACCGCACTACCCGGCCTTACCAGGCTGCGTGCGGTGTTGGAGCGTAGTGGTACCGCGGCTAGTGTACAACCCTGTGGCACCTACAGCTACGGCGAAACGGAAGATTATATAGTAAATATACTAGCCGCCGGCCCATTTGACCCGGCGGTAACTAACATACAGCTATCGCCCAGCGGTGGCTGCTTGGATAGTTGTGTAAGTGCCACGCTTACCATTCCCAATTTTGGACTAAACATTTTGGATTTGAGTGTAAATAACTTAGTGGTACGCCTGCGGGTAACGGGTCCTTTGGGTACTACAGTTTATACGGATACGGTTACCTCCGGATTCCTTTCGCCACAGGCGGGCAATAGTATTTTTCATACATTTACCAAATGTATCAATATGTACCGTGGTGGCTGCTACACCATAAATAGTGATACCATGACATTGTTAGGCGCTGTAAATACTAATAAAGTGAATGATAGTTTGTTCAAAGCGATTACTGTTTGCAACAGCCGCCCATTACCTGGGCCCAATTATAATCTTTGCCTAAATGATACCATACCCGCTGGGCAAGGCCTTACTATTAGTGGCTGCCCCACAGGTTTCGTGGTGGATAGTGTGATGATACCTTTTACAAATAACTTTGGTACGGGTGCAGCAGCACCGCCCGCCAACCCTACCGCTTGTGCACCGGGTGGTTCGGGATTATTTGGTTCGGCCACTTTGCCAGTGTTGCCAGCCAGTGCTAATATTTTGAGTGGTGTGCTGAGTGTAAATAATTTGCAGTTGGCGCCGCTTACATTTACCACGGGGCCTAATTTATTGCGTATGAGTTTGTATGGTGCTACCACCGCCAATGTTTATCATACTGGCTTGCAGGGTAATACGCTTGGATCTTTGCCTTTTGGTTGTTTCAATTATTTGAGCAATCCGCCCGCTGTTGATTTGAATACGATTTATACGGGTGGTGTGCCCAATAACCCCACGCTTAACTTAGGGCATTGGAGCACCAACCGTTGTACGGCCACCAATATTTTGGCCAATTGTGGCGGAG
>JBBSPP010000626.1:0-1416 GCA_038258625.1 Chitinophagales bacterium | reverse complement strand
GTAGCACTTGAAAATGCAGCCTCTATCGCCGGTATGTTGCTCACCACCGAGTGTGTAATTGCCGATAAGCCCGAGCCAGATGCGCCACATAGCCACGGTGGCGATATGGGCGGCAGGGGTGGTATGATGTAAAATCATTAGCGTATCGCCCTGAGCTTGGCAAGTAACAAATTATAAGCCTCCACGCATTTAGCGTGGAGGCTTTTTTTATTAAAAAAAAAACCGCAGCGTACTCTAATACCAAAGTAAATTTATAATGCCGCCTTAGCTTTTCAATTATTATTTTGAAGTTCGAGGCGCGAAACGCAGCAATAGCCTTAGCTATTACGAGTATTCGCAACGATGAAATTCGGAAAAAAAGAATGGAAATATATGCGTCAATTATTATTTAATTTGGTATAAGAGAGATGCCGCGGGACGAGTGGTAGCTAGTTATCTTTTCTTTTTTGATTTTATATGCACCGTGCAACCCCTCGCTCAAGAATGCAGCCCAGCCTTGGCGCGGCGTTCTTGTGCTAATTTCGCATCCCCCTTACTACCTCTCCAAATCAACTTAGCCGCTCCACCACCCAACCCGTATTATCGAGTAGTTGGCTTACCTCAAATTCTTTTTCGCTGGCTTTGCTTATCTCGTTGGTTAGTCGTTTGGGGGTTAGTTTTTTCCACCTAAAAGCAGCACGGCTAATGCGCAATATTTCGCCTACTTCCATAAGCATAAGGGCGGCGCGCACGGGGTGCGTTTTGCCAACGGGGCGCAGTTTTAGCTCGTTTTTTTCGGCTGGTGTTATTTTTTTTATGAACATGCTATTTTAAGTGAAAAGCGAAAAATTGTTTAATTTTTTTGGGTTAAACTGAAGTTTTATGGATAGCGTTCAGCTTTTATAATTAGGTAGTTATCGAAGATTTTCTCCCCCAAATATACCACTTTTACACTAATTAATACACTAATATACCCTTGCATACGGTAAGATATAACTTTCGTATACCAAAATGCTGTTATATATTATAAAGTATAAAAAACATATTGTAAAATATGAATGCATACATAAACGGCTTACATACATATATCATAGTATATACTCCATATACTATCGTACACACAACGTACATTTTGGTACACCAAAATTGTCGTATTGATGTACAAAACAAGCATACCTCTTGATTGAATAATTATAGTTCTATAAAAAGCAACTATCTAGCGCAAAAAAAATTGTGGGAATGATGTATTATTTATAAAAAATGTCTTTTTTTATTCCTAGCAATGCCTTCGTCTGGTCGTAGCGTCTCGCTATGACCCAATTTTGCAGGCACTTTTTTACTACCCGATTCTACGCTGGTAAAAATTGCTGCGTAGCATTCGTTCACAATAAAGATTGCCCGAGCCAATGAAAAATTTGAAAAGTATAATGGAAAACG
>JBBSPP010000625.1:0-1426 GCA_038258625.1 Chitinophagales bacterium | reverse complement strand
CCATGTATGCTGCCAGCGATTTGTACTCTGTAGCTAAAAATGATTTGTTTGGCTACCTAAAAAAAGGATCACATTTTCACCGCCTAGCTCAGTACGGTTTGGAAGACGATATGAAATATTGCTGCAAGCTAAATTTGCAGGATAACGTAATTCGGTATGAAAATGATACCTTAGTAATAGTAAAATAATTTCATGAAACTACAATTATCCAATCCTGAATTTTTGCCGAGTTATAAAATTCAGCATACGGATAAATTATTTTTCATAGGTTCTTGTTTTGCCGAAAATTTGTCGCATTATTTTGAAGTAAGAAAATTTAATGTGCAAAAAAATCCATTTGGTATTTTGTACAATCCTATCAGTCTTGCCAATTGTATTGAGCACATTGTACAACAAAAAAATTATTTGGACATTGATGTTAATTTCAAGGATGGACTTTATGCTTCTTGGCATCATCATTCCAACTTGGCTACAACCAATGAAGATGAGCTGCGCAAAAAACTTAAAGACATAAATAAAAGCAGTCTTGATTTTTTGTCAAAAACTGATATCGTTTTTATAACCTTCGGTACGGCATGGGTTTATTTTCATACCGAGCTCAACATGGTAGTGGCCAATAATCTAAAACACCCAACCACAACATTTGAAAAAAAGTTGCTCACCGTAGCCGAAATTGAACAAGCGCTCCGGCACACTACAGCGGTCCTGCGCACGATTAATAAAGATATAAAAATTGTTTTTACGGTAAGCCCCGTGCGATATTCGAAGCAGGGCTTGGTAGAAAATAATTGGAGCAAAGCGCGGCTATTGGAGGCTGTGCATACTATTTGTGAATCTGACGACGCGCTTATTTATTTTCCAAGCTACGAAATCATCATAGATGTTTTACGCGATTATCGTTTTTTTGAACATGATCTAGTTCACCCGAATTCACTTGCTACCAATTACATTTGGGATTTTTTGGCAGATCATTTTTTACTACAAAACGAAAAAAAACTGCTGGATGATTTGCATAAATTACACCTGGCCACCCGCCATATTCCTCGGCATCCTGATGGTGAAATAGCGCTAAAATTTAAGGCTAATCAACAAGAAAAAATAACCTATTTGCAAGTCAATTATCCATACCTCAATTTAGAAAATGAGCGACTACATTTTGAAAATTTATAGTTTCTCAAATCGAAGTTCTTTCAGCAAATAATCTTTACCGCTGGGTACAAAAAACATATATACGCGGTAGCTAGCATTGGTGGTATATAAAGTGCCAATGGCATATAACGTATTATTGGTAGTTGATTTTCCGCGATGTTGGAGTGTGAAATCTTTGGTAGCACTTTTGGCAAAAAATTTTTTGAGAATAGCACCGGCTTGTGCTTTGCTATAGGTTGTAGCCTTATCATTGGTAAATGTTATATCAATGGTTTTG
>JBBSPP010000624.1:0-1446 GCA_038258625.1 Chitinophagales bacterium | reverse complement strand
CGCTTAGTAAGGCGTTGGTTACGCTGCGCTGTGAGTAATCTAGCACATATTGTTTAAGCGGTAAGGTGGTATTTAATCCGTTCGGAAATTTGATATCATAAATAGCCGCCCGCGAAACTGCATTTTGGCTGTGCATTAAATTCAGCACGTATTTACTTTTATCGGTTTTTAAAGCGCCGCCCGCTAGCGCGCTCCATGATACTTCTTGCTCGCTGCGTTTGCCCACAGTATTGGTTACTTGAGTAAGGTCGGTAATTCCTTCCTCACCATTTTTGCGAGATCGGCCATACTCATAATTATCATAATGGCGGTATTGTAACCGATAATTGAGCGCGGTGTTGTAGCCAATGGTATATTTCTTTTTTACAAATTGATTACCATTGCTGTATGATAGTGCGCCATTGATTGGCGAAGTATAATTGGTGGGTGCTAGTTGAGAATTGAACTTACTTGTAATATCGGTAAGCTGTGGGTTATTGTCGCTTTTGGCTGGTATGCTATTAAAATTTTCGATGGGTAACTTGCGGCTGCTGTTACCAAAACCAAGATAATCAGCCCCTGTGCTTTTGTATGTCAATGAATTACCGTTGAGGTTCATACCATTTACAAAACCAAGCGTTGCGCTAAAACCAACAGTTTTGCGCTCCACGAAAGATTTGGTTTCGATGTTGACCATGCCGCCTGTAAAATCGCCGGGCAAGTCCGGCGTGAATGATTTATACACTACAATATTATCCAACAAATTGGTAGGGAAAATATCCATTTGCACCGTATTTCGGTCAGGATCCAAGCCTGGAATATCCACGCCGTTTAGTTGGGTTTTTGTATAACGATCGCCTAGGCCACGCACATAAATATATTTACCCCCTTCTACCGATACGCCCGTAACGCGCGATATTGCTGTGGCGGCGTCGTTGTCGCCTGTTTTTTTGAATGTTTCGGAAGATGCACCGTCTAGTACATTCGCACTTTTTCGTTGCATGGTTAGCAGGGCTGTTTCGCTATTTTTAATGCGCTCGGCCCGTATCACCACCTGCTTTATTTCTTTTGATTTTTTTTGCATCCGAATATTTACCACAGTTACGTTTCCTTCGGTTACGTTGATGTCGGTTACTTCTTGCGGGGCAAAACTTATGAAAGAGTAGGTTAGTGTTTGCGCGCCTACTGGCAATTGTATTGAATAGTTTCCGTCCAAATCTGTGCGTGTACCGGTGCTAGTACCTGGCACCATTACGGATGCGCCAATTATGGTTTCGCCGGTGGCATCATCAATTACCTGACCACGAACGGTGCCTTTTTGGGCTTGTAAAGTTGAAAAAGAAAATAGGATAACAGTAGTGATAAATAGTTTGAATAAATGTTTCATTTTGTGCTGGTTTTTAAAAAGCAAAAGCCCCCTTACTATAATGTAGGGGGAGCTTTCGCTTGTTTTATGGATTTAAATTT
>JBBSPP010000623.1:0-1451 GCA_038258625.1 Chitinophagales bacterium | reverse complement strand
ACGCAACGGCGCCTTATATATAAATGGCGAAAAAGTGCAAGATTTGAACGAAGCAACACAGCTAAAAATAAAAAAAAGAAGTGGTCAAAACCAAGCCACAGGCGATAGCGACGGAAGCATGAGACTGAGACTATACAATAAGGCCATGCTAGGTGTAAGCGTGGTAGATCAAAATCCAAGCATTAAAATAACCAGCGTAGCTGAAGGATCGGGTGCCGCAAAAGCGGGCCTAATGCAGGGTGATATAATTACCGCTATTGATAACGAAGCCGTGATAAATTATCAAACTTTGACCAATATAATGGCACAGCACAAGGTGGGCGATGCTATTGAGGTAGCCTTTTACCGAAACAAAGAACTAAAAAAACTAAAAGCCACCCTCTCCGAAAATACTCAAATGGATAGGATAGAAGCTGGCACTGGCGATTACCAAATACCGTATCAGGGATTGGAAGAGTTGTTTGATATACCCGTGAATGCTTTTATGATGAAAGCCTATGAAGTAAACTTGGCCCCACGCTTGGGCATCGATGTGGTAGAAAATACAAACGGACTAGAGGTGGTGAGTATGGATAGCACGGGGCTAGCGGCAACATCGGGTATAAAAATGGGCGATATAATAAAAATGATAAAAGGCCGAGAAGTGCTAAGTTTAGCTGATTTTGAAAAAGAGCTGGACGAAAACTCAACCGAAGAACAATTGGCTATGAGTGTGTTCAGAGGTGGTGAATTGATGATTGTGAATGTAGCAGTACCGCAGATTAAGCGGCGCGGCGCGTTCTAAATAACATAGACTGGCTGTTGTAAAAACGGCTAATTTTATGGTTTACAAATAAAGACTCGATGTTTTCGAGTCTTTTTTTTATGGCGAAAAGAGGTTGTTTTTTGCCAACATATTGTTGCACGCCAATTGTTCATACGCCACTGCGCGTGCGTGCTCCGTGTAATATAATTGCGATAAACTGTTGTGTAAAAAAATTGTTAGAAGTAAACAATATACCGTAAAAGGGGTAGAGCAAAAAAATGCGGTTACGATATCTTTGTAGTCCAAAAGAAATGTGAAATTGTTGAAAAAGCTGCGAAACAGTTTGGGAAACAATTTAATAATGTCGCTTGTTTGTTATATAAATAGTTGGTTTTCAATGGTTAACAAATTTTTTTAAATTTATTTAAAATTATCCACACATTTGTTATAAAAAGTATAAAACGCCACATTATATTCGCATTTCCAAAGACTGACTTTTTAATTGACCCAACTTATGAAACCAAACCACCAGCCATCGGCAACATCCGTATCTCCAAATCTTACCTCTAGAACTTTTAATTCAACTATTATGAAAAATCAAGACAATTTTTGTAGTTTTTTTCAATCAAAAAAAACATCCTGCATGGAAGGAGCCGCAAGTACAAAGCGTACAAATACATTTCTTTCGAAATTTATTATGCTCTTT
>JBBSPP010000622.1:0-1452 GCA_038258625.1 Chitinophagales bacterium | reverse complement strand
TACCAATGGATCCTTACTACGCATCACAATATCGCGCTCTACCGAAGTACTTTTTGCGTACGTCAAAATAATATTGGGAGATTTTTTTGCCGTGTTCGCTATCAATTTATCAGCGGCTTCGGTACCAGCAAATTCGCGCAGTTTGTACAACATTTTATCCGGGTATGTATCTACCATATGTTTATACACAACTCCCACCGCTGCCTGATTTTCGGCATACATGGGTAAGTTTGCATAGATGCCCAAATTAAAATTTTTATCCGCATACTCTGCAATATCTTTTTGCTCAATTTCCAAGCGCATAATTTCAACAAATTCTTTTGACATTAAAAGATAATAATCTTCATCAATCTCATTTCTATTCGCAGTAAAGTCAGTCACAAACTTTTTAATATTTACGTTTAGCTCTTTTAAATACAATAGTTTATCTCGATTGTCGAGTGGTAAATTTTCAATAATTACCTGCGTTTGATTAGGAATAGTAATAATTGCCTCTGTCAATTTTTTGGTGCGCGAAGATTTATTCTCGAGTAAAATTAGCGAGTCTAAAAAACCATCAAATTCATCCGCTTCTGACTGTGATTTGTCAACATACGAATGGAAACCCTGTCGTGTGATTGGGATAGGTTCCCAAATTTTGGTGCTTGTCCACGGATCTTTTTCCTTTTTTTCTTTATCTTTTTTATCGTCAAAACCATTGGCAAAGAGGGTGTTAGAAATAAAGAAAAACCCCATTATTACTACCATAATGGCCTGCCTTGTGGAGGGCGAACAACTTAAAGATTTTTGCATCGGGCAAAAATACACTAAAGGATTTCTGTATATACTTAAAAAAGTGTTAGCACTTTTGGGTTATGCTGTGCCTAGTTGGCGTAGCAATTTTACGTGGCTGAAAAATGCTTTATACATGGTAGGAAATGCATTGTATTGAACGCCAAGTTCTTCGCAAGTTTCGCGTACAATCTTACTGATTTTTGGATAATGCACATGCGATATCCGTGGGAACAGATGATGCTCCACCTGGAAATTTAATCCGCCCACATACCACGAAACTATTTTATTGCGCATAGCAAAATTCGCGGTAGTGGCTACTTGATGTTTTGCCCATTCGTTTTCAATTTTATTGGTTTCTACATCAGCCAACGGAAATTCAACATGCTCTACCACATGCGCCAACTGAAATACTACCGCTAGCGCCATGCCCATGCAAGCATGCATGCTCAAAAAGCCAACAAGAGCAATAGGCCATGGTAAAAAAACGAAGGGTAACACAACAAAAAATATTACATTAATGAACTTGCCGAGCGCCATTAAGAAAATTTCTTTTTTGGCAATACTACGAATTGGGGTGGTATTTATTTTTTTACTAAAAAGCGTAATCCAATCGTCCAATAGCAGCCAATTAAGCGAAATAAGCATGTAAGCCGGCACTCCATAAATGTGCTGAAACCG
>JBBSPP010000621.1:0-1490 GCA_038258625.1 Chitinophagales bacterium | reverse complement strand
CTCCAGGTCGTACCCCCGTCATAGCCGTAGTCAACCCAAGCAGTGGCGATTTAGCCTTGGCTACTAGTAGCAATGCAACCTCTACCACAGGTTTGGATAGTTTGAACGATATGCAGGCAGACGGTCAAACGCTCAGTTACTATAACCCGAGCTGTAATTTAATATCCAAAATAGTAGATGCACCAGGCGGAAATATACTAGGCCAGGTAACCTCCAAAGTAAATGTGGATGCCACTGTAAACGTATGGAACAATCAGCCTTATTTGCGTCGTTGGTACGACATTATACCTCAGAACAATGGCCCTGCCACGGTGACCTTGTATTATACCCAAGCCGATTTTAACGATTACAATGCGCACCCTAGTGTAGTAAACAATACATGGCCTATGTTACCAACCGGCCCTGCGGATGCTGCTGGTATAGCACGTGTGCGAGTTACCAAAATAAGCGGAGGTCCATTAGGAGTAGGAACACCAGGACCAACAGCCATTATTCCTACTACGGTTTGGAATGCGACGGCAATGCGTTGGGAAATGACATTCACTGTGACTAGTTTTAGTGGTTTTTACCTCCATTCTGCAAATATTGGCAATGCCGTATTACCAGTAACAATTTCGGACTTTACAGTACTAAAAAATGGTACGGTAAGCAATGCAACGTGGGTAACATTAAGCGAGCAAAACAACAGCCACTTTAATGTAGAGCGCAGCACGGATGGTCGGGAGTTTACGATTTTAGGAAAAGTAACAACCAAAGCGGCGAACGGAAATAGCTCGGCTAAATTGGCTTACAACTTTACAGACGAAAGCCCACAAATTGGCCATAACTACTATCGTTTACAGCAAGTAGATCAGGATGGAAAAACAGCCTACAGCCAACTAGTTGATCTAGTATGGGGCGCCGATGGTAGTGTGGTAAGCATTTACCCGAACCCAGCAACTGAAAAACTAAACGTAGATGTATCAATAGACAAAGTAACGCAGATGGAAGTACGTTTGATGGATATGAGCGGCCGCGTAATAAAAAGCGTAATGCAGCGCACGGCCAAAGGACTGAACAATGTGACCTTTGATTTATCTGATATAGCACCGGGCGTGTATGGCGTACAGATTTTTGATAATAATACATTGATTCACTCGGCTAAGGTAAATAAGCAGAAATAGGTTTTCATTATAAAAAGTGATTGATACAAGCCCCTCCCAATACGGAGGGGCTTTTTTTTATACGAAGAAGTGTTGTGTTCTATAGATTCGTTTTCTGATTTTTTTATGGAGAAATCAAACAATGTTAATCAAATAAATTTTTTATTTTAACAATGATTTATTATTGGTAAATATTATTACTTGTAATAATTTAGCTTTTCACTAAAAAATTTTTTATACATGAAAAAAATGCTACTTGTCTTTTTTGTAGGTTTGTTGGGTGTCTTTCTTTCTTTCGGTACAAATGCGCAGGTATTAGTTACTATTGGATCGGGCACTACTTCCAAT
>JBBSPP010000620.1:0-1490 GCA_038258625.1 Chitinophagales bacterium | reverse complement strand
TGGCATGGACGAAATATACTTGTGGAAGATTAGAAAGTAGGTTCAGATACTCTAACACAATTGTCTACAACAACTACCCTTGGCCCTTATCGCCAAGCGATAAAAACAAACAAGCCGTAGAAGAAAAAGCCCAAGCCGTGCTAGATGCCCGCGCCCAATACCCCAATAGTAGCCTAGCCGATTTGTACGACCCACTCACCATGCCGCCAAACCTTGTAAAAGCACACCAACAGCTAGACAAAGCCGTAGACCTATGCTACCGCCCACAAGCATTTACCACCGAGAGCGCACGCATTGAGTATTTGTTTGAGTTGTATGCACAGTATACCGCACCGCTTTTGGTGGAGGGGAAGAAGGTTAAACGTAAAAAGAAAGATGTTAAATAATTTAGGAAGTAAACTGGTTATGTCGTTAGAAATCAAATTGCAATTAATAAAAAAAATATAATAAAGAAATGGGAACAATACAAGACTTCATAAACAAAATAGACAGCGGCGAATTTTTAGATGAAATTAAAGCCAAAGCAATCCAAAATATAAAAGACCAATCGCAAGAATATGTATGCCCTACGCATGGCGAAACACCCAAAATTGATGACACTCATTCAGAAGAAAATGAAATTAAATATTCCTTCTGTTGTGAAGATTTAAAAAAAATATTCACTGATGCTCAGCAATCTTAATCAATACTAACTTAGTAAAAAGAATAAAAAAATGATAAATGAAGATGTTATTAAAAGGGATGTGAAAAGATTTAGGTTCGGTCGTGATGGTAGAATTGACACCTTAGAATTTCTAAAAGATAGTTTAGAAACAAAACTTTATACCTACAATAGAGATATTGAAAAAAAATTCTTTTTAAGGTTAAAAAGAGATTCAGTTGAAGAAGCTGCGCACAGTCATAAAATAAAATGTACGACTCCAAACTGCCCAAAAGATGATGCATACAAGGATAAAATATTTATCATTGACCAAGCTATAGAGGAGATAAACAAATATTATGAGTTTGAAGCACCTGAATCTGAATATTTAACGGCTAAAGAGGAAACAATAGTTCATACAACACTTAATGAACTAAAAATTAAATTAAATGAATTGTTTGATTTTACTAGTGAGTCGCAGGAAGTTTTATTTAATGAGTTAGATGATATTAAACAACATTTGAATTTAGGGAGGAAAAACATTTTAGCACTTATGAAAGGAAAATTACTTTCATTGGTTGAAGATGAAATAATCGATAAGCCAATTATGGAATTTTTAAATGAAAATTTGTTTAAGAATTTTGACGATCCTCTTTTAATTGGTAGTTGAAAATAAGTTTCCATAATATCACAACTCTGGGTAAATTCCACAATCCACTCCACTATCTTTTACACTTAGCAGGGAAACTATTTTTCGGCATCATCCACCCCCTCCGCCTCACCGTCGGGCAGGCGCTCCACCACCCACCCCGCATTATTCAGCAGCACACTCACCACAAAACGACTATTC
>JBBSPP010000619.1:0-1533 GCA_038258625.1 Chitinophagales bacterium | reverse complement strand
CTGTCTCTGCTGCTCTATAAATTCCCTCGATAACTCGCATGTCTTTTAAACCTTCTTCACCTGAAATATGAGTTGGAAGCGGTTTACTATCTAAAATAAATTTACCGATGCCGTCCAATTGCGCCGCTTGTTGGTTTATAACTGGAAAATCGAACTCCTTTTCGCTACTTCTTCCTTTGTACAACTAGTATATATCAAGCTTGATGATACTACTATTGCTGTTAATAAAATTGTTATTTTTTTCATGGAGCGAATGTCGATCAAAAGTACAAACGAAAAATTAAAATTTGTAATCAATTAGTAAATCATAAATCATCTCATTCTAACATTCGTAAATCAAATCTATTCGTAATTCGTAAATCGAACATTCTAAATTCGTAAATCAAATTCTCCATCACCCCACACAACCACTCATCAATTTCATTAAATAAAAAAGCAAAGACACCCCTACATTTACACCTCGAAATGAAAAAATTAATACTATCCTTCTTTTTTACAGCAATAGCAATTGCAAGCATGGCCCAAGGCACCGTCAGCGGTGTGGTGCGCGATACGGCTTCGCTGCGCAGCCTGCCATTCGTTAGCGTGGCGCTTATAAATGCTACCGATAGCACCCTCGTGCAGCACACCCGCACGGGCGATAAGGGCGATTTTACATTCAGCAATTTACCCGCCGGCAAGTACGCCCTGCTCGCCACCATGAGCAAATACGTGGACTATACCGATGTGTTTACCCTCGCCGAGAATGGGTCAAAAGATTTTGGCACACTGCCCTTTACCCAACGCGCGCAACTGCTAAAACGCGTGGTAATAAAAGATTATCGTATGGTAAAAATGAAGGGCGATACGCTCAGTTATTTGGCGGATAGTTTTGCAGTGCGCAAAGGTGCCAATGTAGAGGATTTGCTAAAAGTACTGCCCGGCATGAGTGTGGATAAAAATGGTGAGATCACAGTGTTGGGCCAAAAAGTACAAAAGGTATTGGTAAACGGCGAGGAGTTTTTTGGCGACGACCCCACCGTGGCAACGAGAAACATGCAAGCCCGCGTGGTAGAGGAAGTAGAAGTTTTTGACAAAAAAAGCGACCAAGCGGAGTTCACCGGTTTTGATGATGGCGAAGAAGTAAAAACAATTAATCTTAAGCTGAAAAAAGATATGGCCACGGGCTTTTTTGGAAAAGCCGAGCTTGGCGGCGGCTGGGAAGACCGGTGGGATAACCAAGGGATGGTCAATTGGTTTGAAGGCAAAAGACAAATAAGCGCCTACGGATTAATGAACAGCATAGGCAATGTAGGCCTTGGCTGGCAAGATAATCGCACCTACGGCAGCGGCGGTGGCGGCGGCCGAATGTTTGGCGGCGGTAACGAGGATACCAAAATTATCAGCAGCTTTTTTGAAGATGAAGATGATAATAGTTTTGGCAATTTTGGGCGCGGTGCTAGTCAGCCTGGCATCAACAGAAGCTGGAAAGGCGGCGCACGATACGCCAACAAATTAGAAGACGGCAAGCACGAAGTTTCTGCCAATTACTCT
>JBBSPP010000618.1:0-1533 GCA_038258625.1 Chitinophagales bacterium | reverse complement strand
TGTGGCATACCACTAGCGAGCGGTATCATGGGTAGGTGTATTGTTCTATGTTTTACTAACCTTCATTTTTTTTAGTAAAAAATATAAAAGCGAAGTTGGTAACTACGCTTTTGGGGGATACAATTTGAAATGCAACCTACAATAAACTGCCGAGTGCTTTGCAGGACACTCGGCGGGAAGAAAAAAAATTGCCCCCGAAACATGGGGGCAAATGCTAAAAAATTATACAAGCCAAAAACTTACTCTTTTAGAATCCGCTTGCTAATACTACCCTTAGCACCGCTAATACGCAACAGATACATACCGCTGTGCAAAATGGATATATCAAGGTGCGGTGTGAGAACGCCCACTTGTAATTTCCTTCCATCAAGGCTTATTAGTTCGTATTGAAAATCTTTATAATTCCCTTCTATCTCCACATTAATAATATTGCTTGCAGGATTAGGATACACTTTCAATTGTCCATTATCAACTATCCACTGCTTCACCCCATCCGGCTCGCCATGATCCACACTTGTATCACAAGGTACTAAATCCATATCATAGTAAGGCATACAAGGCGGCCCACTAGCACCACCAAAAGGCGTAGTCAAAAACACCAAACCTTTTTTACGAAAATCACATGCTGCACCTTTACGGCTTGGTTGGTTTATATAGCTTAGGTCTCTAGACAAGCCACCTTTATTGCCAATATACAATTTATTATCAGGTCCAATGTATAGGTTGTCATAGACCGAGAATTTATTGTAAACAGTATCCATACCAGCTACTTTAAACCAACGTTTGGCCGTATCGGGCTCCAATAAATCGTATTGCATAATACTAAACTCCTTTGCTACATAAATAAACTGTCCATTTGGGCTAAAACATACACCTGATGTGGTAGAATCCATTAAGATAGTTGTCCCTCTTTGCTGATAAGGGACATCAATAAAATGCGGATTGCTGCATTGCCCAGTACTTCTATCAAAATCTGCATAAAAAAGCTTATTAAGCGTGTGTGATGTGAGGGCTAATTTATCTCCTGAACAATTAAACATCAATTGACCATTAGATGAAGCATTAGAGTGATAGGAGTTGGCAAAATCTTGATAAACAGGTGCTGATATACTATCTCGGCTGAGGAAAAAGCGAACCAACTGATTTTTTGGTGCAGGATTTTGTATAAGATGAGAACGATAGGGGTCAATAATTCCTTTATTATACTTTGTTTGTTTTAGTAGCCACCAGTCTTTGCCATTGGCATGTTTACACGCCATCATCATGGTCGATGATAAGGAATCATTTAGGGTGAGTTTTACTGTATCAATTATCTTAGGCATGCCTGCATTCGCATTTATATCCACTTTATATAAAATTAATTCATCAAAAGCGGGTAGCCCACCTTGTGGCGGCGAATTCCAGGTTGCTTTTTTAGCATCGGTAACATTGAGAACAACTAAATAATACAAATCCGAATCAATAGGCAATATAATACTACTTTGACTAACAGTGCTAGCATTAGCACTATTATTAAAATAATCGTCACCGACT
>JBBSPP010000617.1:0-1535 GCA_038258625.1 Chitinophagales bacterium | reverse complement strand
GATTGGCAGGGCTACGGTGCTACAAAAAACATAGGCGCCATAAAAGCAACACATGATTGGATACTGAGCCTTGATGCTGACGAAGCCTTGGACGATGAACTTTGCAATAGTCTATTAGAAAAAATGAAAACCGCGACGAGGGCAAATGCTTTTTGGATTGCACGCATTTTAGTTTTTAATAATAAAAAACTATTGCACGGCGCATTCAAAAAAGAAAGACGATTGCGTTTTTATGACAAAAGAAAATTACAATGGAACTTGAACAATGTACACGAAACCTTGGAACCAATTGTAAAAAACAGCTCCGAAATTTATGGAAATTTAGATGGCACATTGTTGCATTATTCCTACATCAATATCGAAGATTTAAAAATTCGCCAAGAAAAATATGCACGACTCAGTGCTGCAGATTTAGCAAAAAAAAGTGCTGGCTATTTAGCCTTCAAAAAATATGCTTCTCCCGTTTTTACTTTTATTAAAAACTATATTTTTCGCACAGGATTTTTAGATGGTCGCGAAGGATTTATTATGGCGCGCGAGCAGTCAATTTATATTTTTAAAAAATATAATTACGCGCTAAATAAAAAGTAACCCCGCTGTTACAAGTGATCTTTAACTGGTAATTCTATTTGCGCGACCGCGGATAATCAAAAAACACATGACGCTTTACCGCCCCGTCAAACTCGCTCCATTTTTCGCAATCTATTTGAAATGCCACTACGCCACATGTAGGCACATTGTCGGTAATATAGCCGCACAGCGAATTTACAAAATCGGTAATGCCCGTATTGTGGCACACAATCATTACACTTTCTACTTGGTTATCAAGCGTATAAATTATCTCTCGAATGCGAGCAGAATTTGCATGATACAAATCCTCCGTCCATATTATCTTCTCGCGGTCATACCCAATGGCTTTGGCAATTCGCCTAGCCGTTCCCCGGGTTCTTTTTGAGCTGCTTGATACAATTTGATCGACGTAGTAATGCCGATGTTTTAACCGATTGCCCATGTCAGGCGCATTTTCTCTACCGCGCTCATTTAGCGGTCGGTCAAAATCTTTTAACTGCAAATTACCCCAATCGCTTTTGGCATGGCGCACCATTAATAAACGTTTCATTTCAATGCCCGAAAATAAAATACAACTGGATAAGTAAACAAAATTATTTTATAACATTTGTAACTTTCTTTACCCAACCACGATATACTAAGTGCACAATGAACACCAAAAGCTACAACCAAGCTGTGAAAGACTACTCGGATAGGCTGTATCGTTTCGTGCTAAAAAACCTGAACAAAGAAGTGGAAACTGCAAAAGACATAGTACAAAACTGCTACGAGGCACTCTGGAAAAACAGAGAGAATGTGCCGATTGAAAAAGTGAAAAGCTACCTTTTTGCGGTGGCCCATAATCAGGTAATCGATGTGTATCGTAAAAGTGGGCGCATGTTATATATAGAAAATTACAAGGAAAATGACCTAGCTGTGGGTGCTTTTAGCAACGAAAAAAAAGAGCTAATGCACCGACTATTGTT
>JBBSPP010000616.1:0-1570 GCA_038258625.1 Chitinophagales bacterium | reverse complement strand
TTCCAAATCTCACAAAAAACAAATTAAATTTGAACTGAACCCATAAAAATAATAAAAGATATGAACGACAATCAACCAGCCAAACTAATGCGCGGCGAAAAACTGGTAGCCTATTTAATCGAATTTGCTACCCAGCTACTTGCCCTAGCCAATGTAGCCATTTTTAAAACCGAGCTAGAAAACAAAATAGACGAAACCAACGCCAACGACACCAAAGCCACCGCCGATACCACAGGTGTAACCGATACCAAAACCGCCGAAAGTGCCGAGATGATAACCACCTCATTAAAACTAGCCGCTTTTTTACAAATATATGCCCTTAGCATAAACGATAAAGTGCTGAATAACCTCGTAAATTTTAAGCGTAACGAGCTTACCGGCAAAAGCGATAACGACCGCCGCAATGCCGCCCGCTACCTAGCCGAGCGTGGTGCCGAGCCAGCTATTGCCGCCGCACTAGCAGCCCTTGCGCCAGTAGCATACCAAGCCGATGACCTTGCCGCACACGTAACCAACGTAAACGAATACGACGATTTGATAGGCCGCCCCATCGAGCAACGCAGCGTAAAAAGCGCCTATACCAAAGCCGTGGCGCGCAATATGGTAGAGATGGACGATATAGTAGCCCGCCTGCGCATTAATATGGCGCCGGTAGAGTTTATGGACCTCACCTTGTTTGATGCTTTTGAAGCCGCCGCACTAATTGACGATGCGCCTAGCCAAAGCCAATCAACATTTACAGCTAATATAGATGCCAATGGACAAAAGAAAATAACGGGTATCACCTACGACCCAGTCGACGAATTGCGCATCCAAAACACGGGTACAACCAGCTTGCAACTTAGCTTCTGCAACGTAGCAGGCGAAGTATTTGGCGAACCCACTGTTGTAGATAGTGGCGCAACGCTCAATCTTACCTACGAGCAAATAGGACCAGGCGGCACAGAAGTATGGTTGCAAAATATGAGCACCAATGTAATGGGTGATTATGTGCTCAATTTGTTGTAGATAAATAATTTATGATACTCTTTTACCGTCCCAACATTGTGTTGGGACGGTTTTATTTTGTAATATATCATAAATGGAATTATTAATATACAAAATATAACTACTTATATACTGAATAGAAATGCATATATCGTAAATAGAATTACTTATAATCTATATCTATATAAATATATTCTAAAACTATATTGCTATATCTATAATGGAACAGTGTATATAATAAATAGAATTACATATAGTCTATATTTATTAAAAACGTTACTTTTGATATCAAAATCACCATTATGGGCGTACCGAAGTTAAGACAAACCAAAAAAGACGTGCAAGCCATTAACCTGCGCAACTGGCTAAAACAACAACTAAAAAATAGCGACCTCAGTATGCGTAAACTCAGTCTGCTAATGGGTATGAGCGAATCTTATTTGCACAAAAAAAGCAATACAGGCGACTTTAAAGGTGCCGAACTAGTACACCTGGGCAATTATATGGATACCAATCCATTTGAACCGTACCTACACTTGCTCACAGCACGCGCCCGCCCCACCCAAAAAGAAAAACAACAAAC
>JBBSPP010000615.1:0-1572 GCA_038258625.1 Chitinophagales bacterium | reverse complement strand
CTGCACAACATGCGCACCCTGCAAAGTATGCGCAAAGACAAGCAATTAAAAATTGCCTCGGAGACGATTTACATCTACGCGCCCATTGCCCACCGCTTAGGTTTGTACGAAATAAAATCAGAGCTAGAGGATCTTAGCCTGCGCTACACCCAGCCCGAAGTATATTTTGATATAAAAAATAAAATAGCCGAAACAAAACTGGAACGGAATAAATACATCAGAGAATTTATAAAACCACTCAAAACCGAGCTTGAAGATCATGATGTAAATTGTACCATTACCGGTCGTTCCAAATCCATCCATTCTATTTGGAATAAGATGGACAAAAAAAATGTAACGTTTGAAGAAGTGTTTGATTTGTTTGCCATCCGTATAATAATTGATGCCGATAAGGAAAAAGAAAATCAAGAATGTTGGAAAGCGTTTTCAATTATCACGGGCATGTATCATCACAGTTTGGATCGGATGCGCGACTGGCTAAGTGCGCCAAAAAGCAATGGATACGAAGCACTGCACACCACGGTAATGAGCCCCAAAGGAAAATGGGTAGAAGTGCAAATACGAAGTGCCCGCATGAACGAGATTGCCGAAAAAGGACTGGCCGCCCACTGGAAATATAAAGAAGGCGACCAAAAAGAAAGTAAGATTGACCTGTGGCTAAAAAATATAAGAGAGGTTTTACAAGACCCTGACGCGAATACGTTTGAGCTAATTTCGGATATAAAAACAGATTTATTTAAAGATGAAATTTTTTGCTACTCGCCAAAAGGTAAAGTGGTAAGCCTGCCCAAAGGTGCTACGGCGTTGGATTTTGCCTTCGATATTCACTCTGAGCTAGGCAAAAATTGTATAGGCGCCAAAGTAAATTATAGATTGGTGCCCATTAGCGAGGAGCTAAAAAATGGCGACCAAATAGAAATCATAACGTCCAAAAAACAAAAGCCGAGTAGTGATTGGCTATCGTTTGTAAAAACAGGCAAAGCAAAATCGCGCATAAAATATTACCTAAAAGAAGCAAAAAGAAAAGTAGCCGACGAAGGAAAAGTAGTGCTTGCCCGAAAATTAAAAAACAGGCATATTGAGCTGAACGATCACAACGCCATGGTGATTATGAATTATTTCAACTATGATTCGCACACCGATATGTACTATGACATGGCCCAGCAAAACTTTGATTTTGGAAAAATTAAAGAGTTTGAAAATAAAAATGGACACCTAACCGCTCCAAAAAAAACGACCGACCCAAACCGCGAAACCAAAAAAGAAAAAGACGATGCGCATTTGGACAAAAAGCTATCATCTAAAGAATATGAGCTAGTACTTTTTGGTAGCGAATCTTCAGATCAAATTCAATACACCTTGGCCAATTGTTGCAAACCAATACAGGGGGATGATGTTTTTGGGTTTATCACCACAGGCGAGGGCATGAAAATACACACAACCAATTGCCCCAATGCACCGTCTTTACTAGCGCAGTATAGCCACCGCGTAGTAAAAGCAAAATGGGCGGGGAATAAGGATTTGTCATTCCTTACCACCTTAAAAATTACTGGGGTGGACGATGTAGGAATT
>JBBSPP010000614.1:0-1576 GCA_038258625.1 Chitinophagales bacterium | reverse complement strand
TTTTCTATTTTCTATTTTCTATTTTCAAACATATAATTTTGCAACTCCTACCATTCCTCGTACCTTTGGAGCCACCCAAATACTGAATTTATGCTCAACAATTTTTGGTTTAACGTGCAATACGGCATGAACCACGTACTGGACATCAACGCTTATGACCATGTCCTTTTTTTATTGGTACTTACAGTGCCTTATATGTTTAAAGATTGGAAACGCGTATTGCTACTCGTCACCATGTTTACGTTGGGTCACACCATTAGTTTGGTACTTGCGGTTTACGGCGTAATTAGCGTTAATGCCAATTTGGTTGAATTTTTAATTCCCATAACCATCTTGATTGTCGCTCTATATAACATATTTACGGCAGGTAAAAAGGCCCCCAATGAAAAAATTGGTGTCCTGTTTTTTTCGACTTTATTTTTCGGATTGATACATGGGCTTGGTTTTGCTGGCGAGTTTAAAATGTTTGTTGGTAGATCAGATAATAAATTACTGCCTTTAATAGAGTTTGCATTAGGGATTGAATTAGCACAACTCATCATTGTATTTGTAGTCTTATTCGTAGGCTTTTTATGCCAAACTATTTTCAGATTTTCAAGACGGGATTGGATGATGGTACTTTCTGCAATTGTTGTAGGATTAGTCATCCCTATGCTGATCAACAGCGAGTTCCTAAAATAAAATTGTAATTGTACTAAAGTTTAACTCTAAATTATAGAAATTAAAATACGAAGCTTTTATATTCGTTACAGGTTTTGTGTGAGCAATTTACTCAGGTATCAAACACGTAAATGGCACTATCAAAATTCTAAATCAAAGAAATGTCGAATAAAAAACAGTTGCGCTACGATAAAGCGTATTTAAGAATAGCCAAAGAATGGGGTAAACTATCACACTGCCAGCGCAAACAAGTAGGGGCAGTTATTGTAAAAGACCGGATGATCATTTCTGACGGTTACAACGGCACACCCACCGGTTTTGAAAATTATTGTGAAGATGATGCAGGCTACACTAAGTGGTACGTGCTTCATGCAGAGGCTAACGCTATTTTAAAAGTAGCGGCTTCCACCCAATCCTGTAAAGGCGCAACCTTATACATCACATTATCACCTTGTAAAGAATGCAGTAAATTGATCCACCAAGCTGGCATCATTCGTGTTGTATATCATGAAGGTTACAAAGACGATTCTGGCCTGCAGTTCATGGCCAAGGCTGGTATAGAGTTACAACATATTGAAGATTTAAGTGCATAATGGCTTTTAATAAAAAATATATTCCACTGATTATCGGCGTTGCAGTTGCAGCGGGGGTGTTTATTGGAGGAAAGCTTAATTTTACAGATACTTCTGACCGACTATTTACTTCCAATAGCAAAAAAGATAAACTCAATCGTCTGATCGATTATATTGATTATGAATATGTAGACGATGTCAATACAGATAGCATTGTAGACGTAACGGTTAATGGCATTCTAGATAAACTTGATCCACATTCCATTTACATTCCTAAAGGCGAACTACAACGGGTTACTGAAAATATGAAGGGCGATTTTGTAGGGATTGGTGTAAGCTTTTAT
>JBBSPP010000613.1:0-1595 GCA_038258625.1 Chitinophagales bacterium | reverse complement strand
TGCTTCGGCTAGTTCTATTTCTTTTCTTCCCCATGCTGCCAATGAAATATCGGCTACTTTGTTTTTAAGACTGAAATCAATCTGTCCTTTTGTAATTGTTGACATAATTATTAATTTTATTGTACAAAGATACATTCAAAGGATATACTTCTGAAATTTTTGAAAAGTTCAGGAAATTATTTAACTTTATGTTTGATTTAAAGTAAAAAGAAGCAAATTTGATATAAAAAAATTAATAAAACCGAAAAAATAACTAGGTTTTCGACTCCGCTCGAACTGACAAAACTTTATCACATTGAGCTTGTCGAAATGAGACAATGCGATTCGCTACTCGGAGGGCTTCGACAAGCTCAGCCTGACACCTCTAAAAAAACAGATAAACCTAATAAACTTTATAAACCCCATAAACCAACTTACAATGAACACCCTCGACGAAAAAGACCTAGCCATCTTAAAAATTTTGCAACAAAATGCAAAAGCCACAATAAGTGATATTTCAAAAGAAGTACACTTAAGCCCCTCGCCCACCCACGACCGTATAAAGCGGTTAGAAAAAAGCGGCATCATCCAACGCTACACCACGCGCCTAGACAGACGAAAATTGGGCAAAGGCTTAATGGTAATTTGCTACGTTTCGCTAAAAGAGCACAACAAAATAAAAGGTGCCAAATTTATAGAAAGCATCATGGCACTGCCCGAAGTGATAGAATGTTATAGCATCAGCGGGGATTTTGATTTTATGCTAAAAGTAGTTGGCAAGGACATGGACAGCTATTACGATTTTCATGTAAACAAACTTTCGCAAGCCGAGAATGTTGGGAATATTCAATCAGTGTTTGTGATGGGGGTGATAAAGGAGAGTATGGTTGGGGTGTAGAAAAAAAGAAGAATTCCTCTCCATTTCGATTCCTAATAATCGTGTATTAAATTGCGCAAGACTTCATGAAAAAAATAATCTTCATATTATTTGCAGCAAGTAGTTTTTCATTTTCTGCATCAGCCAATAATTTGGATTCCCTTTTTGCAATTTGGCAAGATGAAAATCAATCAGATTCACTAAGGTCCGAGATGTATTTACATTATGTATGGGAAGGCTATTTGTTTTCACAGCCCGATAGTGCCCTCGTACTAAATAAAGAACTTTTTAAGTTTGCCCAAGAAAATAATTGTCCACTAGCAAAGGCTAGAGCATTGATGATAGTAGCTATGGTTTCTGAAATGAAAGGGAATAGTGCCAAAGCACTGTCATATTATAAGCGCAGCCTAAAACTTAGTGAAGAAAATAACGACCAGTTTGGCGTAGGCGGTGTGTTAATAAACATTGGGATATTGTACAGCTCGCAGGGCAAAAACGCCGAAGCTTTAGATTACTATTTGCGTAGTTTAGCATTGTGTAAAAAAACTAATGACCAATACGGAATTGCTGGTGCCCTTATGAGTATTGGCGGAGTGTATAGCGCGCAAAGGCAGTATAACAAAGCATTAGATTATTTCAAACGCAGTTTAAAAATTTGCGTAGAAGAAGGCGACAAATATGGTGTTGCCACCTCCTTGGTAAGTTTTTGCAATATTTATAGTGAGCAGAAAAAAAACGC
>JBBSPP010000612.1:0-1604 GCA_038258625.1 Chitinophagales bacterium | reverse complement strand
GTTTTGTGCAGTTTAAATTCATAATCTTTAAACTCAGGAATCAAAAACAACATAGAAATCCCGCTGGCAATAATGTTGGAAAGCAAAATGTAGGTAAGCGCATCGCGTTCAATATTATAGTGTTGGAGTAGCTCGCCGCCGTAGCCATTTTTTTGTAACCAGGGCAACACGCTCACAAACAAAAACACCAACAACACATTTAGTATCACACCAATTATTTTTATAAAAGCAAACTTCCGCGGCCGGCCCTCTAGCCGCAGTTTGGAGTAGGGCATGGACGAGATGCCATCCAACAAAATAATCGTAACCGCCAGCGTTACCAGGTGCGGATTTTCGGGTATGGATAGTAGCTTGGCAATTGAGTCTTTAAAATAAATCAGTAAAACGGCCAGCGGCACACCAATAATAATAAGCGTGCTAGTGGCTACATTAAAAACGGATTTTGGATTTTCATCGCGCGCAAAACGAAAAAAAGTGGTCTCCATACCAAAGGTGAAAACAATATTGAGCAACGCTATAGCGGCGTACAAACTTCCCTGCTGCCCCTGTATAGCCGTAGCCAAAAGCCCAATAATGGGCGTGGTGAGCAAATTGATAAAGCGGCCAATTACGGTGCTTACACCATACCACATCGTTTGCCCTGCTAATGATTTTATACTCAAAATAAAAGTTGTAGGGCAAATGTAATTTTTTTTAAATTTCGCCACCGTTAAAATTATACTTCCTCTCCGCAAACAATTACTTAACAGTATTTCAATAGCAACAGTTTACTTTTAGCGCAAAATATAACACTATGAAAAAAACACTATTTACCCTATTAACTATTTTATGCACCGCAGGTTTCCTTAGCGCGCAAGACGTTTCAATGTCAAAAGCCAGCATCTCCAAAACCGAGCGCCCAGTCATCCAAGCGTCTTACACCATGCCCAGCAGCATAGTATCTGATGCGCTTTCCGAAAAATTAAAAGAAAGCAACATCAAAGGAAGCGGCGATAAAGTGAAAGGCGGATTCAGAGTTTACAAAGGCGTAAGCATTGATGAAATCAGCGACGAAAAGCTAGACGTCTATACAAAAGTATCGGGCAAAAAAAATAACAGCACGCTGTACATGGCAGTATCGCGCGGCTACGACAACTTCGTAAGCACCGAAACTGACCCCGAGCTTGCCCAAAAAACAATGGCATACATTAAAAGCATGATGAAAAATGTAAACGTTGCCTTGCTAAAACAAGATATTGTAAACCAAGCCAAAGTGGTAAACAGCGTAACCAAAACGCAAAAAAGCGAAGACAAAAGTGGCAGCAAATTGCGCAGCCAGCAAAAAAGTTTGGAGAATGATTTGAAAAGCAACAAAGCGGCTCAAGAAAAAAATGACAAGCTACAAGAAAAAGCAAACTCAAAAGTGAAAGAAGAAGAAGCAAAATTATCCGAGCTAAAATCAAAGCTTGAGATGATGGTGAAGTAGCATCAACTAATATTTTATTAAAAAAAAACCACTATCGCAAATAGTGGTTTTTTGCATCTTAATGAATTTAATTTCCAAATATGCATACCCATAAATTATAGCCCAGCCGGCATCCCCTTTTGAGAGGGCACCGAAGGGT
>JBBSPP010000611.1:0-1605 GCA_038258625.1 Chitinophagales bacterium | reverse complement strand
TACAGTACCTGAGTTTATGCGCCGCATGAAAGAAATGAGTGCAACCGGTGGCGGTGGTATGATGGGCATGGGCAATTTGCCAGATATGTATCAGTTGGTGGTCAATACAAATCATCCGTTAGTAACACAAATATTAAATGCCAAAGAAAAGAAACAACAACAGTTAGTTTCGCAGGCATTTGATTTGGCTAAGCTCTCGCAAAATTTATTGCACGGGGAAGCGCTTACAAAGTTTGTAAAGCGTAGCTATGAAATGATAAAGTAGTTTTTGTGATTCCCCTCCATTGGAATGGTAGGTTTCGAAGAACGAAGATTGGGGTGGTATTCTGACATTCTTAAAACAAGGTCGCCAATTTTAGGCGACCTTTTTTTGTGAGTTTCGTGCCAAAAAAAAATCTACAACCAACTGCTCATCGTAAGTAGTTGGGGCGAAAATTATAAGTATGAAAAAAGAAATTCTAATTATCATTATTTTATGCTGCGGCAATTTTCTGCATGCTCAAAAAATTGATAATATGGCATCATTCCGCGATATAAAAAGTGATCGGTATTTTAGATTTAGCTATGACAATGATTTTTTTACAGCCATGGACGAAAATTATACGCAGGGTTATAATATCGAATTGGTGATGCCGTTCTTAAAAAAAAATCCCGCGAACTATCTTTTTTTTAAGCCAAAAAATAGCATGTATAAATACGGATTGTCTTGGGAGCATATTGGATTTACGCCAGATAATTACACCGATACGGCTATCCAATATGGCGATCGTCCGTTTGCATCGGCATTTATGTTTAAAAGTTTTGCCATAGCTACCAATACCAACAATGCTGCTCGTTTTACTTCGTCTTTCAGTTGGGGGATGCTCGGCCCCGCAGCCTTTGGCAATGAAATGCAAACTGAAATTCATCGGGCTACGGGCAATGTGTTGCCCAAGGGTTGGCGCAATCAAATTGAAAATCATGTGGTGATAAATTATGAAGTAGGCTATGAAAAAATGTTGGTGCAACTAGGACAATATTTTCGTATAAATGCAAATACGAATGTGCAAGCGGGCACGCTATTTACAAATGCTAGTGTAGGTGTAAATATGATTGCAGGGATTATCAATAAACCATTTACGCCAACGGCTGACAAAAGCAAATTCGCTTTATACGTTTATGCGCAGCCGGTTGGAAAAGTGGTTGGTTTTGATGCTACGCTTCAGGGTGGATTAATAGGCGATGAGAGTATTTACAAAATTACCAGCGCCGACATGCAACGGTTTACGGGGCAATTAAATTATGGATTGGTGCTGCAGACGGGTGTTATGTTTTTTGAATATTCGCAATCTTTCCAAACCAAAGAATATTCTTTTGGCAACAATTATCGCTACGGAGGTGTGAAGTTTGGTTTTCGGTTTTGAGTTGTTTTAATATTGTCTGTCAACTAAAAATCGCCTATGAATATATCTTCCCGCTTATCTATTTTCCGCAAGGGTTTAGATTTATTGTGGTAATCGTTTAAATACTTTGTTTATAAGGCTTCCATTTCATGGCCATAATCTGTCAAGAAATGTTCGCTAACATCTTTGTTGAACATGCCAATTATTTTGCCAACATCTTTAT
>JBBSPP010000610.1:0-1606 GCA_038258625.1 Chitinophagales bacterium | reverse complement strand
CGCTACACCCTCCACAGTTCCACTGGGATTTTTACAGCGGGTGTTGGCACTATCGCGGTCGCATACGGGAGTAATTTCTTTGCCAAAACCAGCCTGTGCCACACAATCAAAACTATCTACCAATGTATTACCATTATATAATAAAACGCGCGTGCCAGTGCCAGCATTGAACAAACTACTATAAGAGCTTGTTACGGGATCCAAGTTGCAGTCGCCATAAATATTCACATACACTTCATACTGCAGTGCGCCCAAGCTTTTGTACCCAATTTCGGCACCAATAACGTGCGACGCCTTGGCCAAAACTGATGAGCAAAGCAATATGAAAATAAATAAAGTAGCACGCATGGCTCGTAAAGATAAATTTATTTTTGTTAGATAATGGATTGGAGTTTTAAAAATAATCTCCAAAGGACAATCAGCTTAAAAAAAGATAGGACTTTAACTTTTTCAAACTAGCCCCGCAAGTTGTTTTTACTAAAAATTGGTACGCTCAGGCCTTGTGTTATTTTTGACTAAAGAAAATTATATCATCATAATATTCCGTTTCAGCTATGCAAAAGAAGGACTACTTTTGGTGCCTTATGAGAAAATATTTCATACCCGTGTTCTTAATAATATTGGCTGTAATTGGCGCAGTGGCTTACTTCTGGACACCCGTTTTGTGGTTTTTAATCTTAGTTTTGCCGCTATTTTTTATGGGCGTTTATGATTTGTACCAAACCAAACACGCCATCCGCCGCAATTTCCCCATCTTGGGTAGGCTACGTTATTTTTTCGAATCTATTCGACCAGAAATTCAGCAATACTTTGTGGAGAGTGATACCAGCGGAAAACCATTTAATAAATTAGACCGCAGCCTCGTATATCGCCGCGCCAAAAAAGTGAACGATACCGTACCTTTTGGTACACAACTGGATGTGTACCAAAACGATTTTCATTGGATAAATCATAGCATAAGCGCGCTAGATCCGCACAGTCTGGATGAAAACCCGCGTGTAATGATTGGTAGCTCGCAGTGCAAGCAACCGTATGCAAGCAGCTTGTTTAATATTAGCGCTATGAGTTTTGGATCGCTGAGTAAAAACGCAATTTTGGCGTTGAATGGGGGTGCTAAAATTGGTAACTTTTTTCATAATACTGGTGAGGGAGGCCTTAGCCCCTACCACCTGGAGCCGGGCGGTGATATTTGTTGGAATATTGGTACTGGCTACTTTAGCTGTCGCAATGCGGATGGTACGTTCAACTTTGAACAGTATCAAAAGCGCGCCATCCTCCCCAATATAAAAATGATTGAAATAAAATTTTCGCAGGGTGCGAAACCGGGCCACGGGGGTATTTTACCAAAAGAAAAAGTAACCGACGAAATTGCCAATATCCGACTGGTAACTAAAGGCCACGATATTGTATCGCCGCCCTACCACTCGGCGTTTAGCACCCCGCGCGAGTTTGTTCATTTTGTACAAAAACTGCGCGATGGCAACGGCGGCAAACCCGTTGGTTTTAAAATATGCCTGGGCAATCCATCTGAATTTATTGGTATTTGCAAAGCCATGGTGGAGGAAAATATTTTTGTAGATTTTATAACCGTAGATGGTGCCGAGGG
>JBBSPP010000609.1:0-1614 GCA_038258625.1 Chitinophagales bacterium | reverse complement strand
TCCAAGAAAAAACGATCGTGGCTTACAATTACAATCGTACCCGCGTAAGATTGCAAGTATCGCTCTATCCACTCAATGCTTGGTAAATCAAGGTGATTGGTAGGCTCATCGAGCAACAAAATATCGGGTTGTTGCAATATCATTTTTCCTAGCAGTACCCGCATACGCCACCCGCCGCTAAACTCTTTGAATGGGCGCTGCAAATCTTTGGTGGCGAAGCCCAGCCCTTCCAACACCTCGGCGCTTTTATACTCCATTTCGTAGCCGCCGGCAATCTCGAATTTCTCCAAAAGATCTGCTTGCTGCTCTATGAGTTTATCGGTTACTTCGGCCTCCATTTTATGATGCACATCGTCTAGTTTTTTCTTTATAACTAGCGCCTCGGCATACGCGCCCATGGCAATGTTGAGGATGCTTTCCTCCACATCTTCGCTCTGTAGGTTTTGGTGGAAATAGCCAATCTTTAGCGAATTGCTTTTGTTTAATTGCCCACCCGTGACGGTATATTCGCCCACCAGAATTTTTAATAATGTAGATTTTCCGGCACCATTTAAGCCTATCAAACCCACGCGCTCGCCCGCATATATATGCCAGGTGGCGTCTTTTAGTATGGCTCGCGCGCCAAACTCAAACGTAATATTGTTCAGTGATAATAACACGAGCGCGAAAGTAGTTTGTTTTTAATGAATAGGGAATAACGAATAATGAATAATGCTTTTGGCGCGCAGCATTTTTATTTAGGCTTTAAAAAATGTTGAATTTTTAATGTTTAATTTTTAATTGGTAGGGAGGTTTTTTGGGTTGGCAGTTATTATTTATACTAAAAGATATTTTTTGCATGATCAGTGATAGAGAAATTTTGCAATTAGACTATTTCACTTGAAGTATAACTGGATTTACTTTATAATTAGAAAGTTGCTTACCAGTAACACATTGAATTTTATAATACCCTTTGTGTTGAAATTTATAAAGTCCGTAAAAATTGTAGCAAGGGTAAGCATAAGATTCACCCTGTTGTAACTCAATCTTATCTCTATGGTATTCAGGATAGCTTATCGATGCGCTATTCGTGGCGTTGTATGGTAAAAACTTATCATTATTCTCAGAAAAAAATACTTTGAAATAAAAATCGTTTTCTATGAAATAATCACCTATTCCTACCATGATATGCTTTGGCAAAATTCTTGTATTAGGTAAGCTATTATAATAAGTGAAACAATATTTCACATATCTAAAACTATCAAGCGTTGTGCTTTTGGTGTTTAGGCTTAACATCATTCCGTCTTTTAATGAATCGTTTTGTGCAAGTCCTTTGATTGGTGTAAATCCAATTATAAACAATAATACAAATACATAAATCGCATTTCTTTTAGATATATTGAACCAAGTAAGCATGAGTAAGTAAAGATAAAAAATATAACCCTTTCCCCAAATATAGAATCCCCACCCACCAAACGGTAAAAAGAATGGATTTTTTTATACCATTTAAAAAACGCCAACACTTTTCGTCCATTTTCAATATAAACTACCAAATTTTTTTAATTATCTTAGCCGCCTAAACTAAAAGCAAATGACAGGATTAATCATACTCGGCATTATTGTCTTAATTGGCTT
>JBBSPP010000608.1:0-1618 GCA_038258625.1 Chitinophagales bacterium | reverse complement strand
GTTTACATTAAGCGAATCAAACAACAGCCACTTTAATGTACAACGTGCTACCGATGGCCGCACATTTACTACCTTAGGAAAAGTAAATACGAAAGCAACGAATGGTACTAGTGCCAGCAAATTAGCTTATGCGTTTACGGATCTTGAACCCCAAATTGGTCATAACTACTACCGTTTAGAGCAAGTAGATCAGGATGGCAAAATGAGCTATAGCGAAATCATAGACCTTGTATGGGGTGCCGATGGTAGCGTAGTAAGCATTTACCCAAACCCAGCTACAGACAAACTAAACATTGATGTAGCCATAGATAAAGTTACTCAAATGGAAGTACGATTGTTGGATATGAGCGGACGAGTAGTAAAAAGCGCGGTGCGCAGAACAGCAAAAGGGTTGAACAACATCACTTTGAGTCTTACCGACGTTGCAGCTGGCGTATATGGTGTGCAGATTTATGATAACAATAGTTTGATTCATTCTAGTAAGGTGAATAAGCAGAGTAAGTAGGATTTTTTTTAAAGCTTAAATCTTTTATAGCCCTTCCTACATTGGAAGGGCTTTTTTTGTTGCCGGTCAGTCTGTAAGCGACATTATAAAAAAAGTATATACTCCATATACTATTTTATCTTTTTACTTTTATTGTGTTACAACACAATAAAATAAGGGGGATATCGCCTTAGTTGACATCACATATACGACAGTATAAAAAATAAATAATGTTAGGTAAGTTGGGAATTTTAATTTTTTTTAGATAACTTTATGGGTTCATTCAAAAAACTTTTTAGATTATGAAGAAAACACTACTACTTTTTTTAACGGTATTTATGTGTGCAACGGTAGCATTTTCGCAGACACCTCCTTTCTATAATGCTACGGGAGGCAGCTCAAATGCTTTCCCTTTAAGTTCAACGACATCCAACAAATTGCAATGGATAACAGGGCCTAACCAATTTGCTACGGGTGGAACTGGAGTTGGTACAAATGCCTATTTGGGTTTAATTGATACGCTTTGGCTCATGGCGGGAACTACTGTTTCTGGTGCAGGGCCAGGGCCTTATGTTGGTTTAGAAGTCGCCTTTGCTCAAAACCAAGGTACGGCAACCTCTTTCGCTAATACTACTTATGTAAGTGGTTTGACAACCTGCCTTGCACCCGCAGGTCCATACAGCCTTGGGCCAACAGTAAGTGGGCAGTGGTATGCTATTCCTCTTGCAACACCATTTTTATATAACCCAGCACTCTCGCTAGTTATAGAAGTAAAGCAAAATGGTTATACCTCGGGTGTAGGTACACAACAGAATGGGGCTGGAGCGCGGCTTTACGGATCTTATACAAGTACTACGGGTAGCACTGGCGCACAAATGGCCAGTATGGGTATCAGCTTAGCTTCAAACTTAAGTTGCGCCACACCTACTAATGTGAACACCACCAATATTGCTCAAACTTCATTGACTCTGGGCTGGACCGATAATAACACCCCAGCTGCCACCACTTGTCAAATAGAGTTTGGTGCATCTGGTTTTACCCCAACAGGTAATCCTCAAATTACAACGACAAACAATCCTTACAATTTTACAAGTTTAGTACAAAATACAGCTTATGACTTTTACGTAAGAGCCT
>JBBSPP010000607.1:0-1622 GCA_038258625.1 Chitinophagales bacterium | reverse complement strand
GAAATGACAATTTCTGTTGGGTTGCGTTTTATGATAAACAAAAAATCAGGCAGCTTATCATTTTTTTTTAATTGGTTCAGATTATTCAGCGTGGTAAGCCCATATTGATTGATGGCCTGCCCTTGTAAATCGTACGGTTTGGCAAAACGTAAGGTTTTCCATTCACACCCATCCAAACAATTGAGGTTAATGGTATCGCCCACAATTTCTACCATTATTTTGAATGGTGCATTTTCTTCAGGTTTTGTAATTTCTTGGGCAAAAGTTGGCAACCCAAAACCCATTAAGAACATAAGTACGAGCGAAATGCGAAGGCAAAATTTATAGCTTATTTTATTTTTCATTTTACGAATTTTTATTTTAATCCTGTTTTACAATTTTAAAAACCTGCCCTTCTACCTGCAAAATATAAATCCCGGCGGCCTGCTTTGAAATATCAAAGTAATTGTTGCTTTTAGTCAATACACCTTTCATAATTTGCTGGCCCAACTGATTTTTTAGTTCATATTTTACTTTTTGGTTTTCACTAATTTTCAAATACACTTTACCCGAAGTAGGGTTTGGATACACCAAAAATTTATTTTTATTTTCAACATCATTTACCGCAATTGCAGTGCCAGCCGTACGCAGCGAAATGGTGTAATCCTCCACCTCGCCAAATTGTGTACCACACGGGCGCGGATCTTCATTCCAATAAGATAGGCGCACGCGCATGGCGACCGTGTCTTCGCGCACCGCCGTAGGGACGGTAAATGTATTGCTAGCATTGCCACCAGCGCCTATTCCCCACAGCACAAGTTCATCAGGTGTAAAATCGAGGTCGTGGTTAAAATCTATCCAAGCACCGTAGTCATTACTTCCCCAACCTGTATTGCCCGTTACATCAATTGTGTAAGTAGAATCTGCCCAAAGAGTCACAATGGGCGAAGTATAATTGCTGTAAAAATCATTGAGCGTTGTGTTATTTATACTTTGCAGGTTTACATTTTCTATGTACAAATTGCCCGCTGATGTATCGCCGGTTGCAGTGCAATAAACTGCAGGTTGTACTTCGTACATAAATTTGTAGGTCTCAGTCGTATCTGCATTACTGCCTACCGCAAACACTTTAAAAAATACTTTTGTACCCACTGGCATATCGGGCAAGGGCGATGTCGTCATCCAAGTAGAATCAACGGTATTGATCATAGGAATTACATTGCCCAATGTGGGTATATTTATTGACCATTCAGTGTAAACCGCCGTCAACGTATGATCATACTGAATGCGCGAAGTAACTAACTGGTCCACGCCTTTTTTTGGTTTATCAAGCGTGGGCAAATTTGATATTTTGGTATGAACAATGGCCGGATAATCAGCCCTGCCAACGAGTGTATTTTCCCAAACCCCACGACCCCATGTAGCGGCCTTCAATGTATTGCTACCATTATTTATTTCCAACTCAAGCACGGCCATATTGGGCAAGGCCGCGTTGTACAATGTCCAAGTTGTAGCATTTATTGGTTTTGTATAAATGCCAATTTCAGCCCCTACATAAATATTTCCTTGCCGATCTACCACCACAGAGCGCAGCGGCATACTACCCAAGTTGTATGTTTCATTCGTCCAAGTAAGGCCGCCAT
>JBBSPP010000606.1:0-1626 GCA_038258625.1 Chitinophagales bacterium | reverse complement strand
TTCTACCAATGGTATTATAAATGCAACACCCGGCGTATATCCTCCACCAGCACCAAACCCAGCTCCTCAGGTTTTAACTTTTGGACAAACATCAGCAACTGTTGCTTTTATTGTTTTTAACCAAATGGTGACTACGGCTACGGCAACCGCAACGGCAAATTATGTTTTTGCGCCAAGCCTTAGTGTAAGCAATGCAATACTAAGTGCCTCGAGCGATACCGTTAATTTAACCTTTGCTGCAATGCCCGATGGTGTAGCCCATACTCTTACAGTTTCTGGTGTTATGAATACTGCTAGTGTTTCGAATACACCCGCAACGCTTGATTTTATTTGGAATCAGTCAATGCCAAATTTAGTCATCACAGAAATTGCACACTCGCCAAATGATATTGAGTTCATTGAGGTTTACAACGCCGGAACTACACCCATAGCAATGGGCGGTTTATACTGGGCGAATGGTACTACAGGCAATTTTCCAGTAAGCACGTTGGCAGTTGGCGGCACGGCCGTTTTTTCTACTTCGCCTAGCACTGCTTCTACAATTTTAAATGTGCCAACTGTTTATGCTTTGAATAACGGCTTAAGTTCTTCAAATGATATTTTGGTCATCAAAAATTCGTTGGCTCAAAACGTTGATAGTGTGGAATATTTTATTGGTACAAACGGATGGCCTACAGCGCCTATTGGACAGTACGCATATTCTTTTGAATTAATTGCTGCTACACTTGATAATGCACTTGGTGCAAATTGGTTGGCGCCACAAAATACAATAATGCCACAACCAACCCAAGGTGTTATTACCGCAACACCCGGGGTATATCCTACACCGCCTTTTGTTCCGAGTATACAAACTATTAGCTTTGTAGGTGGTTCAAAAATAACGGTGGGCGAAACAACTACTACTGTAGATATTATAGCCAACATGGCGGGAAATACTACGCTGCCAGTAACTGTTGATCTAGCCATTATACCAATGAGTACGGCTACAACAGGTGTTGATTTTACACCGCCGACAAATCTTCAGTTTAGCTTTCCGGCAAATGCAAATGGCATGAATGATACGCTAACGTTTACTATTACAAACGACGCGCTAGCAGAAAGCGATGAATATTTTATCGTTCAATTTACCAATGCAGTAAATGTTGCTTTGCCTGCTGCGGTGGCAAATCATTTTAGCGTATTTATTCAGGATGACGACAAACCTGCACCAATGGCTAACGGTCAATTAACGTTGACACACTTGGCATCAATCGGTAATGGTGCTGCCGGTAGCAACTCTGCCGAAATTGTAGGATATGATTCGGCTTCTAAAAAATTGTTTATTGCAAACTCAATCGGTGCAAAAATTGATATCGTTGATTTTGCAAATCCAGCAGTACCTGTTTTGCTAAATTCGGTAGATATTTCTCCTTACGGAAATATAAATTCTATTGCTGTAAAAAATAGCATAGTAGCCGCCGCAATAGAAAATAATACTCCAGAGTTGGATGGCTTTATTGTATTTTTTGATACGGCTGGAGCTTTTATTAGCCAAGTAACCGCGGGCCCTATGCCAGATATGATTACGTTTAATAACGCGGGTACAAAAGTTTTGACAGCAAACGAAGGTCAGCCAGATGACGATTA
>JBBSPP010000605.1:0-1635 GCA_038258625.1 Chitinophagales bacterium | reverse complement strand
TTCATTATTATATACGTGGCATACTCCAAGTTTTTGAGGGAGGCACTTTAGATATTCATGATAAATTTAGCTTTGATTTTCCTCCACTCACTTCGCAACAAGATTGGGATATTCGGTTAAGAAATTTTTTTGCAGACACCGAAAAATTGGCACAACATATTGAGCAACTTTCTGAAGAAAATTTACAAGCTACTTTTGTAAATGAAAAATACGGAAACTTTCAACGAAATATTGAAGGGCTGATAGAGCATTCTTATTATCATCTTGGGCAAGTTTCTTTGATTAAAAAAATAATTGACACCGAAAAGAGTTAGCAAAAAACTTCCAAATTCTATACCCGTCTGGGGCGGACAATAGAACAAACTAAAAGCGATAAGCTTTTGGAAAAACTCAATCCTATAAATAAAAACTTACTTTAGCAAGACCACATGCGCATACTTCTCACGGGTTCTACCGGCTATATTGGCAAAAGATTATTACCTTTTCTTATTGAACAAGGGCACGAGGTTATTTGCTGCGTGCGGGATGAAAAACGGTTTAATCCGCCGGCATCAGTAAAATCTAAAGTGTCTGTTTTACAGTTAGATCTTTTAGGTAAAAAATCTTTGGAGGCAATTCCAAAAAATATTGATGGCGCTTATTATTTGGTGCACTCCATGTCTTCGGCTGAAAATTATACTGAGCTGGAAGAAACTTCGGCCATAAATTTTAGAGAAGCGCTAAATAAAACTAATGTGCAACATGTAGTTTACCTCAGCGGAATTGTGAATGAAAAAGGATTATCAAAACATCTTAGCTCGCGCAAAAATGTAGAAGAAGAACTTGCAAAAGGAAAGTATCATCTCACCACTTTACGTGCAGGAATTATCATAGGTTCTGGCAGTGCGTCTTTCGAAATTATTCGAGACCTTGTGGAAAAATTGCCCGTGATGATTACACCCAAATGGTTGAAAACGCGTTGCCAACCAATTGGTGTAACGGCGGTGCTAGATTTTTTGAGCAAAACAATTTTCAATGAAAAAACATACGATCAAAATTTTGATATTGGAGGTCCGGATGTGCTGACCTATAAAGAAATGCTACTGGGTTTTGCCGCAGTTCGCAACTTAAAAAGAGCGATTATTACCGTGCCCGTAATGACGCCGAGGCTATCCTCTTACTGGCTATATTTTGTAACATCGACTTCGTATAAATTAGCACGTTCGTTGGTCAACAGCATGAAGGTAGAAGTAATTTGTCGGGATAACAAAATCAATGAAATTTTAAATATTCATCCCATTTCGTACAAAGAAGCTTTGCGCCGCGCCTTTACCAAAATAGAAAATAACGATATAATCTCTAGCTGGAAAGATGCATACATTAGCAGCGGCGTTGACTTTACAATTTCAGATTTTATAGAGATGCCGAGCTTTGGTTGTTTTAAAGACCAACGCAAAAAAGAAATCATACATCGCGCATCAACGGTAGAAAAAATATGGAGTATCGGCGGTAACACAGGTTGGTACGCTGGCAATTTTTTGTGGCGCATGCGCGGTCTGATGGATAAGATGGTAGGCGGTGTAGGCCTGCGCCGTGGGCGTACCAGTGCGCATACAATAAATGCAGGTGATACGCTCGATTTTTGGCGCGTGTTGT
>JBBSPP010000604.1:0-1637 GCA_038258625.1 Chitinophagales bacterium | reverse complement strand
TTATTTTCGCAAATAAAAACAACCGGAAGTTTCCACGTCATAGCCATATTAAATGTTTCGTGTAAAATTCCTTGGCGCGCTGCTCCATCGCCAAAATAGCAAATAGTTACACGGCCCGTTTCATTATATTTATCGGCAAAAGCTATGCCAGCGCCCAGACCAATTTGACCACCCACAATGCCATGCCCTCCAAAAAATCGCTTTTCTTTACTGAAAAAGTGCATTGAACCACCTTTCCCTTTTGCACATCCCGTAGCTTTTCCAAAAAGCTCGGCCATGCACTCGCGCGGCGTTAGCCCTTTTGCAATGGCCAATCCATGACAACGATAGGCCGTAATCATATTATCGTCTTCGTTAATCGCCGTCATAGTACCGCTCGAAACTGCTTCTTGCCCAATGTATAAATGACAAAAGCCACGAATTTTTTGCATACCATAAAGCTGCCCAGTTTTTTCTTCAAACTTGCGCTGCAACAGCATATTTTCATACCAATATAAATAAGTCTCTTTTCCGAATTCTAAAGCCACATTTTTGTTTTTAGTTGCTTGCGAAAATAAGCACTAAGGAATGAATAAGTAATTATGAATAATGAATAATTCCAATACTTTATGGACTGTACTCTATATTATGAAATGAGATGATAAAAAATCAGGAGTAATCATTTAGTATTATGAATTGCAATCATAAACAAACCAAAATTTTTTATCGTAAAACAAATTATAAATTATAGTCATCTACCTTTACAAAAATAAAAAAACAAACCCCATGGAAGATAAAGCAATGTTTGACGAAAGCAGAAAACTGTTCGTAATCGACGATGACCCAATACAGGTAGAAATGATTCAGGATTATATTAAGGATCGGTATGTATTTGAGGTGAAAGCATATAGCGATGGCGAATCGGCGATGGATGATATAAAAAATCAACATCCAGAAATTGTGGTGTTAGATTATCATTTAAACTCGCAAAATGTAGGTGCAAAAAATGGCATCGAAGTGCTAAAAGAAATAAATGCAGCCTCCCCAAATTCTAAAGTATTTATGTTTTCGGGGCAGGATGATATGGAGCTTGCAACCGAAAGTCTGAAAAATGGCGCATTCGATTTTATAGTAAAAGGCCCCACGGCTTTTGATAAATTAGAGCGCACCATCAACCGTTTGGGCGATATGAATCAGCTAGAGATGATCAACAAAGGGCAAAAAAGAACGATCGCTTTTTTAGTAGGCGGTATATTGTTGATGGTGGTTTTAGGGCTTTTGTATTACACACTTTCTGGCAAATAAGCCTAGCAAAATAGAATTACTTAACGGGCATTTCTCGCATCCGAGATTGTGCCCGTTTTTTGTAGGAGGCACTTTTTTCTAGCTCTTGATATATTTTACGAGCCTTGGCTAGGTCATTCGTTTTTTCGTAGGCTAGGGCTAAATAATAGTTTGCTTCATCACGGTTTTTCAAGTCTTTTTTGCGCAGTGCACGTTTAAAATATTTTATACTCTTGGTATATTTTGCTTGGTTAAATGCATACACACCAAGCGAATAATTATCTGTTGTGGTTTCTTCCAATTTTTGCAGGCGGGTATATTCTGTGCTTTGGCTGCTTGCCTCATCGGCCAGTACTTTTTCTTTATCATAAGCC
>JBBSPP010000603.1:0-1644 GCA_038258625.1 Chitinophagales bacterium | reverse complement strand
TATGATGGGTGGATTTTTCCTCTCTACCTCAATCGGTAATAAATTATCAGGAATGCTCAGCGGCCTTTGGGAAACCTTCGAAGCCAAAGAAAGTTTTTTCCTCATGAACTTTGGGCTTGCTATGGGCGCGGCGGTAATGCTGTTTTTATTGCTGAGATATTTGAACGCTGTGCTGCGGGAGAAGAATATTTATTAGGTAGTGAAATCCCGATAGCTATCGGGAGAAAAACTAAAAATGAAAAATGGCGCGGTTTTTACTGCGCCTTTTTTTTGTTGAAAAATAAGTTCCCACCATTAGCGTAAACGGGAATGTTAGGAGGAACAATCATTATATTATTGTAACTCATATGATGAAAGTGCTTGTAAGGATTTTCCAAATTGTTCAGTATATCTTTAGCCAGCTGGGGCATAGAGAAGAAAATAAATTCGCCTATTCCAAGTATTATCCACAGTTCTGTATCTTCCTCTTTGCGAGGGTTAGGTAATACCACAGATTTTGTCATTTCAAAAAAAGAATGATACCTATCAATACTCCAATCATGGAAAGTAATTAAATCAGCGAGCGGTATATCTATAAATGGCGCAATGATTTTTTCCCAATCTTTTAAGTCAGGGTTTGTCAAAATTTCTTCATCTAAAAAATAAGCTACTGCGCTAGTGAGATTTTCTATCACGAGAGCGGGGTGTTCGCCACTGCCTCCACCGAGCAATAATTTATTTGGGCCACATTTATAATCTCCAATAATTTCTTCTAAAGGATGGTAAACAGGAAGGTAGCCCAGCATTCCGACTAGCTCGTGTTTAAAAGAATCAATATGGCTCATTTTTATTATTAAAAGGTTATAATTTATAGTATTCCCAACTAGCGCAAAATTAAAGTGAAAGCCCAAGCGCAAGCAGTTAGTGCGTCAAAATTTATTTTTCACTTTTAGTTTTTCACTTTTTCCTACTCTCCAAACATTTCCACCCCATGCTCTCCATCACTATTCCGAAAAGCGCGATACATACCCTTACTATTAAAACACAGCGAGTGATTGCCCGCCACATCTACGGCAATCAGTCCGCCTTCGCCGCCAAAGTCTTTTAGCTTTTTGTGAATTACGAGGTCGCAGGCTTCTTGCAGGCTCATGCCTTTATACTCCATGAGGCAGCTTACGTCATACGCTACGTTGGCTCTTATGAAAAATTCGCCGTGGCCCGTGCAGCTAATGGCGCAGGTTTTATTATTGGCATACGTGCCCGCGCCAAAAATAGGGGAATCGCCAATGCGGCCAAAACGTTTGTTGGTCATGCCGCCAGTGCTTGTGCCAGCGGCCAGGTTGCCATCTTTGTCAACGGCTACCGCGCCCACAGTACCAAATTTTTTATCGTAGATTTTCAAATTATCTTCTTTATGATCGAGCTGATAAAAATCCGTATCGCGGATTTCCACCCATTGGTCGTAGCGGTATTTTGTAAAAAAATAATCATCGGGTGCTTGTTCAATGCCTTCTTGTAGGGCAAAATCTTTTGCGCCGTTTCCGCTCAGCATTACGTGGCCGCTTTTTTCCATCACCTTGCGCGCTAGGGCAATAGGGTTTTTAATATTGCGCACGCCCGTTATCGCGCCAGCTTCTAAATATTTTCCTTCCATAATGGCGGCGT
>JBBSPP010000602.1:0-1666 GCA_038258625.1 Chitinophagales bacterium | reverse complement strand
TATTTTGCATGGTCTCTGCCCAACAACATCGCTGGCTTACGAAATAATATCCCATAGCATTTGGGGGCAAGTTTTTTATAAAAATAAAAGTATGTTTATTCACACACTGATCTGGCAGGATGTTCAAACAGGGTATGTTGGGGTAGGTGGGCGGTATAATTATACCATTGATGGAAGTAGGCTGTATTTTATCTAGACTTACAAAAGTGCCGTTTCCAGTAAAAAAACTGACGGACATAGGATTGTCTGATGTTAACGCCTGTGGGTTACCGCCACCCAAACTTGGAGGTCGGCAATCACGGTACTGCGTAACTGTAAACCGATAATTATTATTGCCCAAATACTCATAGCTCACATTGCCGCCAATAAGGTGCGACGCGCTAAGCTGGGCAGATGATGATAAAATTAAGAAAAGACACAGTATATTTTTCATAACAGGTTTTATAACGGGCAACAGTAACTAATAGTATAAAAATAGTTTGAAAATATTTGTAATTCTTTTTGCTACCTTATCTTTCAATTATATAAAAAAGCAATTTTTATGAAAAGAATTTTCACAATCATCATTCTACTTACTAGCGCGCAATTAGCCATTGCCCAAGCTACTTATACCATTGACTCTACGGTACTCACAACCCGCACCGTGGCAGACTCGCTAGATATTCCGTGGGAAATACTTTGGGGCCCTGATGACCATATTTGGTGTACCGAGCGGTATGGCCGAGTGAGTAGAATAAACCCTACCACTGGGCAAAAAAATATTTTGTTGGATATGTCAAGCGATGTGTATCAACAGTCAGAGTCGGGGATGTTGGGCATGGTGCTGCATCCTGATTTTACAAATTCGCCGCAGGTTTTTATCGTTTACACTTATTTGGCAGGTAGTAATATTCGCGAGCGCTTGGTGCGGTTTAACTATGACGGCACGAGCCTCACACCTGCCGATACCTTGCTCGAAAATATTACAGGCAATACTACACACAACGGTAGCCGCCTAATTATCCTGCCTGACAATACATTGCTCATGACAACGGGCGATGCGCAAAATCAGTCCAATCCACAAAATGATTTATCGCTTTCGGGCAAAATACTGCGGCTAAATCTGGACGGTACTATTCCGCCCAATAATCCTAGCCCAAGCAGTTTTGTATATTCTAAAGGCCATAGAAATGCTCAGGGATTGTGGCTGGCACCCAACGGAAATTTGTACAGCTCGGAGCACGGGCCTACTAGTGATGACGAATTAAATATTATAACCTCTAGCCGAAATTATGGTTGGCCTGATGTTTCAGGCTTTTGCGATTCACCGCCCGAAACGGCGTTTTGCACCGCCAATAATGTGGTAGAACCTTTAGCAGCATGGACGCCTACTATTGCACCATCAGATATTATTTGGTATGCTCATCCTGCCATTCCTGAATTTAAAGACAAACTTTTAATGACGGTACTAAAAGATAAAAAATTGATTGTTTTTGAATTTAACGCGGCAGGTGATTCTGTGATTTCGGAGAAAGAATATTTTGAAAATGCGTTTGACCGATTACGTGATATTTGTATTTCGCCTTCAGGAAAAATTTATTTGGCTACGAATGGTAATTCATGGTCAAACAGTAATCCATTCACACATTCAATAATTGAACTGAGCAATAATGCATTTACTCCCAAC
>JBBSPP010000601.1:0-1668 GCA_038258625.1 Chitinophagales bacterium | reverse complement strand
GGTCGTTTCAACGGCGAGCCACAACCACTTGGCGTGTATGTATATGTAATTGATGCCGTTACTAGCACAGGAAAACGATTCAATAAACAAGGGAATATTACCTTGATTCGGTAACAAGTAAAAACAAATTTTTTACAGTAGCCTCTAACTTTTTTAGTTAGGGGCTATTTTTTTCAAGCTACCCTCAAAAAAAGAATCAATAGTTCACAAACCTTTTATAATATTTAACCGTCTTTGAAGTTGACGAATGTTTTTTTAACGAATTATTTCAAACTAGATTAAATTTGACCATGAAAAAAGTAACTACACCTTTTATACAAAAAAATATAATGAAGAAAATAATATTTTTGGTCTTAGTAATTATAGGATCATTGGGCATTAAAACAGCGGAAGCTAGCCACGCGGCGGGTGCGGAAATTTTGTACGCATTAGTACCAAATACAACAAATAGTTATACTGTAACCTACAAATTTTACAGATTCTGCACAGGTGCTTCGGCTCCTACTTCGCAACCAATTTGTGTATGGAATGATTGTAACGCTACAACGATTAATCAAACATTACCTCAAATATCTGGTCCGACCATAGTAAGTACAGGTTGTCCAAATACTCAAAATAAATGTTTAAACCCCTCTAGTCAGGTACCTGGCTATGAAGAATATATTTATCAAGGTGTAATTACACTCCCTTCCCAATGTGACTCATGGCACATGGGTGGTGCTGTTAACGCGCGCAACCCGATGTCTTGGATGACTGGGAATAATTTATTTGTAGAAACCACTTTTAATAATACCGTTTCTCAGAACGATGATTCGCCGTACTTTTCTGTAGCACCAGTACCTTATTGCTGCACGAATACGCCCTTTACATACAATATGGGGGCTATTGACATAAATGGAGACTCTTTATTTTTTGAATCGATCCAACCTTCGCAAGCAAACTGTGGCCAGGCTCATGGTGCGAATTTGGTTCCAACACCAAATAATCCTCCTCCAGGATATAGTCCTACTACGAACCCCATTGATTGTAATGGCACCTTTGTTCTAAACTCACAAACGGGAGCAATGTCTTTTACGCCAGGTAATAATACTGGCTCTGGCGTTATCACTATTCGGGTTACATCATACAGAAACGGTCAGAAGATTGGAACTGTGATTCGTGACATTCAGGTGGTTGTTTTGGCGTGTGCACCAGGGCAAGTGCCTCCAAATCCCATTGATAGTGGCTCTATTGTAAATGGAGGGCTGGATTCACTAGGTCAAGTAAAAACTTGCTCTGGTGATAGTTTATCATTTTGTGTAACCTTAGGATCTACAGATTCGGAGGCGATTTTGGTGCCGTATTCAAACATAATTGCATCTATGCCCGGCGCAACCATAAGCTATTCGGGTACTTATACTGACAGTATTACGGCTTGTGTTACATGGCAAACTTCTATAAATGATGCTGGTTTGCACGTATTAGTATTAACCCTGATTGACTCTAGTTGCAAACCACCAGGAATATTATATCCTTTCTCCTTCAGTTTCCCTGTCTTTATAGATTCAGGTATTGTGGCTAGGGGCGATACGATTATTTGTGCAGGCGATAGTGCTCAGCTCAGTGTGCGCGGTGGTGGGCCAAAACTTTGGCGTGCATTGCCGGGTGGGTCGCCTACTTCGTCATTAT
>JBBSPP010000600.1:0-1694 GCA_038258625.1 Chitinophagales bacterium | reverse complement strand
TGCCGTCTACTTGTACGGTATAATTTAATTCTTTGAGACTGAATTGGAGAAGCGATACAAATTCGCCTCGGCTTCTTAATTTTAGTATAGTGTTCATAATGGTTGATTTAGAACCCTTAAGATAAAAACAAAATAAAATATCTCAAGTATTTTGGGATATTTTTTTAATGTTCTTTTTAAAATTAAAATTTTTTTGCCCTAATCCACCTTTTCCCTTTTCACCGTTTCGGATTTTTTGCCCATTGCAAAATCATTTGCTGCCTTAATAAATCCCACAAACATTGGGTGCGGATTTTCTACCGTGCTTTTATATTCGGGGTGAAACTGGGAGCCTAAAAAGAAATTGTGCGATGGAATTTCTACTACTTCTACCAAATTTGTTTCGGGGTTTATGCCAGTGGCCATCATGCCCGCTGCTTCAAATTCGGCTAAGTATTTATTATTAAACTCGTAGCGATGGCGGTGGCGCTCGTTAATATATTGCCGGCCACCGTATAAATTTTGAATGAGCGATTCTGATTTCAATTTGCATTCATAACTGCCCAACCTCATGGTACCGCCTTTTTCTTTGATATTTTTTTGTTCCTCCATAATATCTATTACAGCGTGTTCCAAATCATCTTCCACTTCGCTGCTGCTGGCTTTGTCCAAGCCTAGTACATTGCGCGCGTACTCTATCACCGCACATTGCATACCTAGGCAAATCCCCAAAAACGGAATATTATTTTCGCGCGCATATTGTATTGCATCCACTTTTCCTTGTATGCCGCGGCTACCAAAACCTGGCGCTACGAGGATGCCATCCAAATGCCCAAGTTCAACTTTTACTGTTTTTTCATTCAAGTGTTCTGAGTGAATATAATGCACATTTACCTTCACCTCGTTGTGCGCTCCGGCATGAATAAATGATTCTAAAATTGATTTATACGCATCCTGTAGCTCTACATATTTTCCTACCAATCCAATTTCAACGGTCGATTTTGGGTTTTTAAGTTTTGATAAAAAAGCATCCCATTTCTCCATTTTTGGCTCGGTGCCATGGTCTAGTTTTAATTTGTCAAGGCAAATTTCATCGAGGTTTTCGCGCAAAATATTGAGCGGCACATCATAGATACTTTCAGCGTCCATTGCCTCAATGACCGAATCCGCTTTTACGTTACAAAACAAGGCAATCTTTCTTTTGAGGTCGCTATACAATGGTTTTTCGGTACGGCATACAATTACATCAGGAAGCAATCCTATTTCCGCCATTTGTTTTACAGAGTGTTGCGTGGGCTTGGTTTTTAATTCTTTTGCTGCTTTTAGATACGGTATTAATGTAAGGTGCAACACGATACATTCCTCCTCGCTGAGCTCCCACTGTAGCTGGCGGATAGCCTCAAGGTAGGGCAAACTTTCTATATCGCCCACGGTGCCGCCAATCTCCGTGAGGATAATATCATACTCGCCGCTTTTGCTAAGTAGCGTCATGCGGCGTTTTATTTCGTCGGTAATGTGGGGTATTACTTGCACAGTTTTGCCCAAATATCCGCCTTCGCGCTCTCTATTTATTACGGTTTGGTAAATGCGCCCGGTGGTTACATTATTGGCTTGGCTGGTTTTTATATTTAAAAAACGCTCGTAATGCCCAAGGTCCAAATCAGTCTCGGCACCATCGTCGGTTACGAAACATTCGACAAGATAATAAGGATTTA
>JBBSPP010000599.1:0-1695 GCA_038258625.1 Chitinophagales bacterium | reverse complement strand
TTGTTTTTCCTGCTCAGTAAGACTGAACGACCAAACGGTGTAGGTAGTTGTAATATCACGGAAAGCTGCGCCCAGTTTCCAACGGCCAAAGCGCCCTTGCAAACCAAAATCAAGACCTACACCCCAAGCATTGGCCATGGTACCAATAGAGCGATGAATAATTTTAAAATTAGTACCCCACATCAACGAGATATCTTCGCGGTCTTTCCATTTTTTTACGACCACCGGGCGTGCGTAAGAAATTAAACCACCATAATCTGCCGACGAAATGCTACGCACTTTGTCATAATCTACGGTGCCATCGGGCTGTACCAAATTAATAGTATAAGGAATATCGTCAACAGCAAAGCGGATGGCCGAAAATCCAATAACCCCTTTTCTATTTTTTAAAGGAAACGTAGCACCCAAATAATCGTACTTCGCAATGCTACTAAAATACTCGGAGTGCATAATGCCCAATTGCATATCGGTATCTTGGTAGGCAATGCCGGCCGGATTCCAAAATGCAGCGGTAACATCTGTAACGGAGGCTACTTGTGCACCACTCATGCCGAGGCCGCGCGCACCTACACCAATATTCATGAATTCATTTACATACTTTCGCTGCTGAGCGGTGCTGTCGTTTGCAAAAAAAAGACCGAGCATCACGCTCAAGATTGAAATTTTTATTTTCATATTATTACTGTTAAAGATAATCTAACGGAGTTTTGTATAATTTATTATTTGCTTACCAAAAATAGTTCAACTCACGCTACTTTTGACGCTGATTTTCAATTGATATTTCATTGTTAACTCAAATCTGACCATAACATTACAAAATTTTAAAATGACATTTATAGAGGAATTAAAATGGCGCGGCCTATTGCAAGATATAATGCCTGGCACCGAGGAGCAGCTGGAAAAAGAACTAACTAAAGCATACATAGGTTTTGACCCTACGGGCGACTCGCTTCATATTGGTAGCTTGGTACCTATTATTTTATTAATTCATTTACAAAAAGCAGGGCATAAACCATACGCTTTGGTGGGTGGTGCTACGGGTATGATTGGCGACCCATCGGGCAAATCGGCGGAACGAAATTTATTATCTAAAGCTGATATTGACAAAAACCTTGCTGGTATAAAAGAGCAGCTTGAAAAATTTTTGGATTTTACTAGTGGCAAAGAAAATGCCGCTGTACTGGTGAATAACAATGATTGGTTTGAGGGCATGAGCTTCCTCGATTTTGCGCGTGATATTGGCAAGCATATTACCGTTAATTATATGCTGAGCAAAGACTCGGTAAAAAGCCGGTTGGAAACAGGCATGTCTTTTACCGAATTTACGTACCAACTAATTCAGGGGTATGATTTTTATCATTTGTTTCAAAATGAAGGTATCAAAATTCAAATGGGCGGAAGTGATCAGTGGGGCAATATTGTAACTGGTACGGAATTAATAAGGAGAAAAGCGCAGGGCGAGGCTTTTGCTTTTACTGCGCCATTAATAAAAAAAGCTGATGGTGGTAAATTTGGAAAAACTGAAAGTGGGAATGTGTGGCTGAGTAGAGAAAAAACATCGCCCTATAAATTTTACCAATTTTGGCTAAATACAAGCGATGTCGATGCGGAAAAGTATATTAAGATTTTTACATTTTTACCCAAAGAACATATAGAAAAAACAATAGCTGCCCATCTAGAAAATCCGCATGAACG
>JBBSPP010000598.1:0-1725 GCA_038258625.1 Chitinophagales bacterium | reverse complement strand
TTTTCAAATACTCTGCCCGGTCAATCATTACGATTATTAACACCTGATCTTGTTTTGCCGGTATCAAAATTTCCTGTGTTGTATTGTGCTGATTGGTCGTTATGCTACTCTGCAATGTTTCTAACGTATAGGTTAAATTACCATTATTCAGGCTATGTGATAGCTCACCAATAAGCACATACGAAAAAATAATCGGCTGATAAAGCTCGGCCGGCATCCGGATAATCAGCTCTTCTTCTAGCATTCCATTTATCATTAAAAAACTAATGCCATCGCTTAGTTTAAAACTCACCATGCTACCCACGCCCGATGGTGCTTCGAACAATACAGAACGCTCCAAACAATTATTACGAGACGATAGCTTATAATCTTTGGCTACTTGATTCACAATATGGTGGGCACGATATTGTTCTAACTTAATTAGCATACTTTTTTTGTAAAGGTGGATGTAAATGTATCATCAACCATCGAGCTTTGATTAAACCATTTTAATTTTGTGTAACGAAGCTCATTACAATTCCCTATAAAAAAAACGCATCCCAAGTGGCATACGCTTTCAATAAATTATAAACGTTGAGCTGTTCTTTATTCAAATCTCAACAGTATTGTACTAATATTTTTTCTTCTCAGCCTGCACCGATTTTTGATAAGTTGTACCATATTCTTTCTTTTCTTTTTCGCTCAATACCTTGCCCGCCATCTGAAAAATTGTATGTTCTTCATCTTCCAAATGATGCTCTACTTGCTCTTTTAACTGCTTGGCAATAGTGAGCCAAGCCGTGTTATCAAATTCCATATCGGTGAGTTGTTCTAGAAGTTCGTCAATCAAATGATGCTCGTGCACGCCGTGCCTCGCTTGGCCTTGTGTAAGGTCAGCCTCAATAAGTGGAATATAAAAATGGCGTTCCTCCGCAATCTCGTGCACTTTGAGCTCTTTTTTTACATCCCTAAATATCGCCCGTCGCTCGGGTGTATCCCCCGATGTATCTATGAGTTTTTCTAACAAATCTCGCTGTACTTCATGGTCTTCTCGGATGGCTTCAAAAATATTCATAGCTTAAACTTTTTGGCAAAGTTAGCGTTGATAACGTGCTACGCTTTACTGAAAAAAAAAACAAGTTTACAAAATTCCAATCCGCACATTTTTAATCCCTTTTAGCCTACTGCGTATTCTCGCTACTTTCTATCTTACTACTTTCGAAAAACAAAAAAGGGAATAACATGTCTTACGATAGAGTAAAAGAAAAACTAAACATACTTGCCGATGCGGCGAAGTATGATGTAAGCTGCTCCAGCAGTGGTGGCAACCGCAAAAATAAAAACAACGGTTTGGGCGACAGCAGTGCTACAGGCATTTGCCATAGCTATACCGAAGATGGTCGCTGCGTTTCGCTTTTGAAAATACTACTCACTAACCATTGCATTTTTGATTGTGCATACTGCGTTACGCGCAAAAGCAATGACATTAAAAGAGCCGCGTTTAAGGTGCAAGAAGTTGTGGATCTTACCATCAATTTTTATCGGCGCAATTATATTGAAGGGCTTTTTTTGAGTTCAGGTATTTTTAAAAGTGCAGATTATACAATGGAGCGATTAATTGCTGTGGCTAAAAAATTGCGCCTCGAAGAAAATTTTAATGGCTACATTCATTTAAAATCTATCCCTGGCGCGAGCGATGAGTTGATGCGCGAAGCTGGGCTTTACGCCGACCGACTGAGTATCAAT
>JBBSPP010000597.1:0-1736 GCA_038258625.1 Chitinophagales bacterium | reverse complement strand
TTGGCACCTACAAGAAAGAAAAAAAGCAACAGAAGGCTAATGGGTGGCAACCCTTTATTTATAAATAAAATAAAATATGAATACCAAGGACTCGTACCAAAACCTGCCGCTTTGTGCTGAAAAATATTTTGGTCAAAATAATTATAAGGGCTAAAAACCCACTCGCCATAAAACCAATGATCAATAATTAAATTGACGCCAAGCGCAAGCGCGCCACCGAGCAACAATACCAACCAACGCTGCCAAGATAATTGGCGCCGATACAGCAGCCAAGCACCCAAACCTACAATGGCAAACGCAATTTGAAACCTAAAATAGAAGGAGCAGCCCAACAAAAAACTGGCAAAGAGAATTTTTAAAAAAGGAAGTTTTGGATGTTGAAAATTACTAACCAATAAAATAATGGCCGCTAAAAAACTCAGGCTGGAATAATTTTCGGAGGAGAAGCGAACGGAAACTAGCGGCACAAACCATGCAAAAAATATGAAAATGATCAATGTGCTTTTTGCCTTTTCATCTTTTATAAAAACATGCTGAATTGCTTTTTTATACATCCACCAAGCCAAAACCGCAGTGGCTACCCGAAGCGCCGTGGCTTGCCAAAAAGGATTGATGATGCCGAGCATGCTAAAAAATTTGAGAAACCAAAATGCTAAAAGTGGCTGCAAGGCTGGGCGCATACGCGCGGTATACTCCCAGGGCAAATCGGTAGCGGGGCTGCCATGTAATTTGTAATTTGCAAATTCCAGAATTTGAAAATGCTCATCAGGGTGAAAAAAACCTGTGCTAAAAAAAGCAGTCAGTATAAAAACAAAAAGACCAAGTGTGGTCAAATATTTTGTATTGAGCAGGGCGGGCCATTTCATTTTACTAGTTTTTATTGGTCTTTTGTAGCGCTAAATTTGGGCAACGTTTACAGCCATATTTTTGCTGCCAAGCCAAACAAAGTTGCACATATATGGGCAGAGCATCAAATATAAAATGGCTAATGACTATATGTATTTTTTATAAAAAATAATAGAGATAAAAATACGAAGACAAAAAAAAGCCTGATGAAATCAATTTTCATCAGGCTTACTTTTTAAAACTATTTTTTTTACTGCACTATTATTTTTTCTACAAATTGACCTTCAGTTGCAGTAAGTTTTACAAAATAAATGCCCGCAGCTAGGGTGCCCACATTTATTCTTTGATTAATGGCACTGCCCGTGGCTATAAACCCTATGTTCATTTCTTGTAGCACATTACCGCTAATACCGAGTACTTCAATTTTTGTATTGTGCAAATCATTGGTAGCTTCAAAACTCAATTGTACATCGGCATTGGTTGGATTGGGGTACAAACTAAATTTTGCTACAGAAGAAAAATTATCATTCAAACCTACGTGCCCACACGTGGCACAAGTAATCAACCACTGAAACCACTGATGCTCGTAAGAGGTATTGTTAAATGCGTAAGATGGTATCCAACGATTGCCCCAACCGCTAGTATCATTGCGCATAAGCGATGCCTGCGACCATACGCCTTTGGTGTATTGCTGATACGATCCGGCATTTTCTTCAAAGGCTACGAATCGGAAATTATTAAATTTGGGCGTTGATATAGAGCCAGTTTGATAAATAGTATCGGCGTTGGGCGTCCAAGTATCGCCTGATTTAAACACAATACTTGCTGCTACTTTATAACCTGCAGGTACGGCAAGATTGACGGGGATTTGCACAAAATTAAATCCATTC
>JBBSPP010000596.1:0-1740 GCA_038258625.1 Chitinophagales bacterium | reverse complement strand
TTTTTGATATTTCAAATTTACATAATATATCACTAACGGGCATCACATTATATGCTCCTTGATTTTTGAACCAAGTAGTTTGCCGCTTGGCATAATTGCGCGTGTGTTGCTTTATTTTTTCAATTGCTTTTTGCAATGTACAATCGCCACTCAGGAACGTAAAAAGCTCTTTGTAACCAACGGTTTGTAATGCTTTGATATTCTTATACTCTGCCAGCTCTTTTACCTCATTTAGCAAACCTACCTGCATCATTTCCTCTACACGCTGCTCTATTTGTTGGTACAAGGTTTCTCGGGCAATATCAATGGCGTAATATTCTATTTCAAAATTTCTTTCCGCTATGCTTTTTTGCTGAAAATCTAAGATGGATTGGCCATGGCTTTTATAAAATATTAATGCACGCAACAAGCGCATATAATTATTGCTATCATTTTTTTTCAAAAAAATGGGGTCGTATTTTTTTACTTCTTGTTGCAACCAGTCCAAACCATTTTTTTCGTAATCGGCTTCTACATTTTTTTTTATGGTTGCATCAATCTTTGGGATAGCGTCTAGCCCTTCGCACAGCGCTTTTATATATAGCCCGGTACCACCCACCAGAACGGCATAATTATTTTTAGCAAAAATATTTTCTAACACTTGCAGGCCATACCGCTCATAATCGCCCGCCGTAACCTCCTGATGGATGGAGTGCGAATTGATGAAATGATGCGGCACCGCAACAAGTTCTTCTACGGTTGGTTTAGCCACGCCAATATTTAGTTCTCGGTAGCACTGCCTACTATCAGCCGATAAAATTTCGGTATCGAAATGCTGTGCAATTTTTATGGCTAAGGATGTTTTGCCTGAGGCTGTTGGCCCACCAATGACGATGAGTTTTTTATTCAACGCCGAGGTCATTGTCGATATTCAAATCTGCCACGTCTTCGTCTTGAATTATATCATTGATACCAAATTTATCTTCTATCTCCGTTACGCTATCCTTCTCCGCGCCTTGCTTGCCAAATGTGGCGGGCGATACGCCTTCCTCGCGCGATGTTTTTGGATACGGACCCACGTCTGTAGGGTCGGGGTTCATGCTTATTAATTCTATCAGCAAGCCCCAATTTTTGATATGGTCGGCGCTATAAATAAATTTTTGATACTGCTGTCCTAGCAACGCACCAATAGGCGTCCGTTTCATAGAAAGGGCTTCGGCACCGCGAATATTTTTTTCAACTACTGATGATATTGCTTGGCCTTTTTTCCAAACATCATTACTTACGTACATGACGGCTTCCATGGTTGGAGGGAAAATAAAACTCTTTTTTATAGCTTCATGAAAATCATGAAACGTATGGGAATGCAATATTTCTATATCGCGTTCTACATTAATATCATCGTTCCAACGGAGGTTAAATTTCAATAAAGGCATTCTGGCGAAAATAGTTTATTTCTTTTGTTTTCGGGTTTCAACATTTGGGATTTTTCTTTTAAAATATAGGGTTACACTATAAAAGGAAAGACCAATGTAAACTCGCTGCCTTTGCCAGGCGCACTTTCTACCGAAACTTTTGCCTCGTGTAAGTCCATTACTTTTTTTACATAAGTTAGGCCCAAACCAAAACCTTTTACATTGTGTTGATTGCCTGTGTGTGCTCTATAAAACTTTTCGAAAATATTATTGATGACATCTTTACTCATGCCAATGCCGTTATCTTTTACTTTGATATGTAGTGAATTACCAAAATTTACCGTAG
>JBBSPP010000595.1:0-1756 GCA_038258625.1 Chitinophagales bacterium | reverse complement strand
TAGATAATGATTTTCTACTAATTCGTTATAATACTGATGGCAGTTTGGATAATTCTTTTGGTATGGGCGGTATAATTGCGACAGAAATTTTTAATAACACTTATGACGAAGCTAACGCAGTAGCTATCCAGAATAATGGAAAAATTGTAGCAACTGGATATACGTTTGTAAATAATCAATTTCGCTTAGCTTTGACAAGGTATCACGCCAATGGGGTTTTAGATAATTCCTTCGGTAATAACGGCATTGTCACCTCTAATTTTAGCACTGACAATTATTTGGCATTTGCCATGGCATTACAAAGCGATAATAGGGTAATCGTGGCAGGAAAAAGTGGCTTGATTGATAACGAATTCCTCATGGTTCGATATGATACTGCTGGCCAAGTAGATAGCACCTTTGACTTCGATGGCAAGGTAACAACTAATATTAAGTCTGGTGATGATGCCTGCAGAGCAATGGCAATACAATCAGATGGCAAAATACTTTTGGCTGGTTATTCAACCGACTCTAATAATAAATCAAGCGCAGTAATTATTCTATATATTCCTATGGGTGCTGTTGGAGTAAATAACATAATCACATCAGCCGTACAAATCAATGTATTTCCAAATCCTTTTGGGGAGAGAGCCATTTTGATATCGAAAGAAAAATTAAAGAACGCAACAATTTCTATCTATAATTCTTATGGACAGATTGTAAAAGAAATCACTAAATTTTTTGGGTATTCTGCATATATCTATAGAGATAATTTACCAACAGGTCATTATTATATTCGGTTAGAGCAAAATAATGTTCAAATATCTACACACAAAATAATAATCACCGACAACTAAATCATAATTGCTTTTGGAATACGCTAATAGCAATCAATCTTTATCGATCAATCCTTTTAATACCAATGCAGCAGTCCTCAGCAAAAAAATACGATATTATTATAATTGGCGGCGGTGTAAGCGGCCTTACTTCGGCTGCTTTATTCAGCCGCTTCGGCTTGTCTGTTTGCCTGTTGGAGATGGACGCACGGCCCGGCGGGTATATCGCTGGGTTTAAACGAAAAGGCTATTCTTTTGACTCTGCCATCCATTGGCTTAACCAATGTGGCCCCAACGGATCGGTCACCAATACCTTCAAAGCCATTGGCCAAGATTTTCCGAAAGTGCGCCAACAAACCGATATCCGTAGGTTTATGAGTGACGATATGAATTACCTCATAACCACCAACGTAGATGATTTTAAAAACGAACTGATTGCCCAATTTCCCGAAGATGAAAAAGGGATCAATAAGTTTTTTAGAGACGCGCGGCGCATAGGAAAATCATTTGAAAACTTTAGCAACGTAAACCGTAGCATGGATACTATGAATGTTTTTGAAAAAAGTTTGCATGGCTTAAAAATGTTGCGCTTTGCCATTCCTTTCATTCCGCATGTGAGATATGCAGGCGATGAAGGTGTGCAAAAAGGTTTGTCAAAATATTTTAAAAGCGAAAAACTCAAAAGTATTTTTAGCTCCGAGCCAGATTTACTTTCTTGCCTCATTCCTATTGCGTGGGCGCAGATTGGCGATTTTCAAACACCGCCGCCGGGTGGCAGTCAGGTGTATGCCGAGTGGCTAGCACATGTGGTAAGCGAGTATAAAAACAAAATTATTTACAAAGCGCGCGTCACAAAAATTCACCTTAACAATAAAGTAGCTACGGGCGTAACCTACCATCGTAAAGGAAAAGATTACGACGTGCAAGGCAACTACATTATT
>JBBSPP010000594.1:0-1757 GCA_038258625.1 Chitinophagales bacterium | reverse complement strand
GGCGGCGGAAAATTTGTAGCCCCTGCACAAAAAGTTTCGGATTTGATGAATAATAAAACATCACAATCAATTGGTGCGCATTCGTATTTACCCGGCGTGAATCCATCAAACATGAAAGATGTTTTGCCAAATTTTATTTATGATGCTATCCAAAGCGGCATTAAACAATTTTCCCGAAGGGTGAAAAATTATATCCACCCCGAAGCAATAGTCGTAGCTACAGAAAGTAGAACATCATCTCCGTTACGAATTCCTCGTGATAAAGAAACATTAGAGCATATTGTGATAAAAGGATTATATCCCTGCGCCGAAGGTGCGGGCTATGCTGGAGGAATTATTAGCGCTGCTATTGATGGCGAGCGCGTGGCGGATGCAGTGGCTAAAATACATGACCCAAAAACACACAAATAAATACTGAAATAAATACCACACTACGCCTGTGAAACGGAAATAATAATTGCTGCTGAAACTTCATGGGCTTGTATACAAGAATTGCAACCGTGCCAAAAAGTAGTACCATATAAATGTCCATCATATCAAAGTGTCCCTTTACAATACCGAAGTATTGCCAAAACTCTAGCCAAAGTGCAAAACCCATAGGCAACCATTCTAGATTAATTTGTTTTTGAAAAAAACGCAGATTTAATTTCCTGGCGAGCACGGTGGCCGAAAAGACCCAAAGCCCACCAGGAAGAGAATAAATAATGGCGTTGTGCAGTGGCAAAGCAGTACGGACTGAATGTTTGAAATTCAGCAACCATTCATTGGGCAAAAACTCCCGCAACATAATATTTATAAGCGTGCCCTCTGGCCTATAAAAAATATATATAAACAAGCAGGCAAGAAGAAAAATAAATACAAGCGTGTAATTTATTTTCACTTTTGCTGCATCGCTCATTACTGAAAATCAATTAAATCTATTTCGAAAATTAATACTGCATCACCCGGAATTTTTCCACCCGCGCCTTGGCTACCATAGCCAAGATCAGAAGGGATAAGCAAAATGCCCGATCCGCCACGCGAAAATTTTGGGATGCCTTCTTGCCAGCCTTTTATTAAACTTGAAAGATTTTGTTGATACCCCTGCCCTTGGTCAAACACACTTTTATCGGTGAGGTATCCTTTGTAATTTACTTTTACATTGCTCTGCGATGTAGGGAACCTTCCGTCGCCCGTTTTGGTTACAATATAATGAAGACCACTCCCGGTTTCTTGGGCTGTCAAATTATTATTGGCGAGGTATTGCTTTATTTCTTCAATATTTTTTGTGTGCGCATCTTCCTTTTTATTGCAAGCTGAAAAAGATAAAAGGATTAATCCCAAAAACGTTATCCCCAATAATTGTACCCCTCTTTTATTCATAATCAAATTATCAAATCGTCTTTCTATCAAATTAGTTACGCGGCTTTTCGTTTTGATTTTTTATCGGCGTGTGCCATGGCTGCTTCGCGCACCCACGCGCCTTCGTCCCACGCTTTATTTCGGGCGGCCAATCGTTCTTTGTTGCATGGGCCGTTGCCTTTCACTACATTCCAAAACTCTTCCCAATCTATTTCGCCAAAGTCGTAATGACCTGTTTTTTCATTCCATTTCAAATCTGCATCGGGCAAGGTTACTCCAAGTATCTCAGCTTGCTCCACGGTCGCATCAACAAATTTTTGCCGAAGTTCATCATTGGTCTGTCGTTTTATTTTCCACTCAATACTTTGTTGGCTGTTAGTACTTTCTTCATCATTAGGCCCAAACATCATGAGGCT
>JBBSPP010000593.1:0-1763 GCA_038258625.1 Chitinophagales bacterium | reverse complement strand
GAGAGTGTAAAATCGCCCAAGGGCACTTATGTAAATCAATATACTTACGGCATGGCGGCTATGGAGTTGCCATTTTTTTTGGTGGCTCATGTGTATGAAAATGTAGCGGGCGGACGCGCCAATGGCTACTCAATAGGATATCACCATGCCATGAAGGTATGCCATTTGTTTTATGGATTGTTGGGCTTATTTTTTCTGTACAAAATTCTTCGGAGATTTTTTAGCGTTGATGTGAGCATAATTAGTAGCCTGCTTCTTTTGTTCGGTACTAATTTATATTGGTTCACTTTTTATCAAAGCGGCATGGCACATACCGTTTTGTTTGCGCTGTATGCTGCGCTTATTTTTTTTACTATTCGGTTGTATGATGGCTTGCCCAAAGTTGTAAATTTTGTAGTGGTTGGATTATTGGTTGGCACAATTACAGTCATTCGCCCGGTTGATTTTTTGTGTGTTTTGATACCAATTTTTTATGGCATAAATAATTATAAATCGTTGCAGGAAAGATTGGTTTGGTTCAAAACTAACTGGAAAAAAATACTTATTTCCGTCTTAGCTTTTACACTTCCCATTTTGCCACAGCTTATTTTCTGGAAAAAATATGCAGGCAGTTTTTTGTATTACAGCTATGGTGAGCAAGGTTTTGATTGGGCAAATCCACACTTTGTAGAAGGTGTTTTTGGGTTCAAAAATGGATGGCTTGCTTACTCGCCCATCATTATAATTTGCTTGTTGGGATTGTTTTTTTACAAAAAACTTGCCACGCCGCTACGAGGAATTCGTTCTTTCAATTTGATAATTTGGCTAATGCTGCCGCTCTATATTTACATCACGTACTCTTGGTGGTGTTGGAATTATATCAACGGCTACGGCAGTCGGCCCATGGTGCATTTATATCCTTTGCTAGTATTTCCATTGGCGGCGGTGGTGCAATATTTTTTTACTAAAAAGTTTGGGGTCAAAATTTTCGGTTTTGCTTTTTTAGCAGTTTTATCTCTTCTAAATGTAAACCTCATGATGAGAACTATAGCCGGAAAATTGGATAGTGCAGAATCCAATCAAGCATTTTATTTTAGTACACTTTTCAAAAATAAGTTGGCCTACAATGATTTGGTAACATTTGATATGAAGCAGCTGCAGCCCGATAGCACAACATTACAAAAAGTAAAACCGATGAATTATTTTTCATTTGACAATGTAATTGATACTGCTAATACTGTCTTTGATAAAAAGCTAAAGTCTAACGTGTACGTTTTTAGAGAAAGCGAAGAGTTTCCTGCTACACCTTTCAGAGATACAATTACGGCGGAAGCAATTTATGATTATGTAAAATGTGAAGCGAAAATAAAAATTCCAGCATTCGCTGACGGACCGTATGCGCAACCGAAATTAGCGTTTTCAATAAAGCGCAACGACAGCACAATATTGTGGCAGGGCATTGACCTGAATAATAAAATTGGCTGGCGCGCCCCTTATTGTCAACATAACGAACTCACACTTAATCACCACCACGAAAACAGGTGGTGCAACGTTTATTTTTTTATAAGTATGAAAAATACGCCCCTGAAAAAAGGTGATGTGCTAGAATATGGCGTGTGGAATATTGCCAAAAAAGAATTGTACTTTGACGATTTGCAAGTTTCGTTTTGGAATAAAAAATAATGCTATCCCTGTATATGCAAACTCACAATGAGCATTCGCGTATTCAGCTTTTCAATAGCTTTGGCTGTTGGTAAATCATTTTCTCCACGGTCAAGAATATT
>JBBSPP010000592.1:0-1764 GCA_038258625.1 Chitinophagales bacterium | reverse complement strand
TAGAAGTCGTTGTTAAATTAATTTATTCATTTTAAGGAGTATTTTATCCATTCATAATTACACATTAATTTAACTCAAAAAAGTGTTGAATCTAAGGAAATGACCTTAAATAGTTTTAATAATATTTTAAAACCCACAAAATAAATATTATAATATTTGCTAAATGGGACAGGTTCGCTTTGCACGATTGTCACCACCACGCACATTATTACGGGCGCAATAGCGCCAAGCACAATCAGCATATTCATGGTGCTCATGTACAATTTACTTTCTGTGCGGTACCGCCGTATTATAAACGCCAGCTCGTCGGTGGTTAATGGTTCGGTGTGAAGCATAAAAATTTCTGCAAATGAAAATAATAAAAAATTCTATTTTTTAGCAAAAAATAATACATTTGCCCTCCTTTACAGGTAGCCGTCTTTTATAATTATTTTAAAAAAGATAGCGATTCATACGCGGGTGTGGTGAAATTGGTAGACACGCTAGACTTAGGATCTAGTGCCTCACAGCTTGAAGGTTCGAGTCCTTTCACCCGCACTTATTAATTTTATAATCAATGTCATACTTAGCTAGTCGAAGTATGACATTGGTTTTTATACCAAAAAACAAAACAAAATTATGGCAACAGTTACTCAAGAAAACTTAGGAACACTACACGAAAAAATAATCATTAAGCTTACAAAAGATGATTACCTGCCAGCGTTTACATCATCATTAAAAAAACAAGCTAAACAAGCTAGTCTGCCCGGTTTCCGGAAAGGAATGGTGCCCGCTGGTATGCTGCGCAAAATGTATGGACCAGGTATTTTTCAGGATGAAGTACTGCGCTTGAGTAGTGCCCAGTTGGAAAAATATTTGTTAGAAAATAAAATAGAATTTTTGGCGCGCCCTTTGCCTGCAGAATCTCAGGCAAAACTCAAACTGGATATGGATCATGATGGCGAGTATGTTTTTGAATACGAATACGCCGCCGTGCCAACTATGAAATTGGATTTGCTGGATAGCAAAACAACATTGCCAATGTACAAAGTTGCTGTGAGCGATGATATGATAAGCGAAGAAGTGGAGCGCTTTCGTTATAAGGCTGGCAACATGAAAGACGTAGAAGAAATTGCAGAACAAGATAATGTGCTGAATGTTACGCTAAAAGAAAGTGGCGTGGAAACCACGGGCGAAATTTCGGAAAGCGGAGAAGAAGTTGAAAATCAAGGTAAAGAAAATTCATTATTGCTAAAATATTTTACACCCAAAGCGCAAAAAGAATTGCTTGGCAAAAAAGTTGGAGACAGCCTTACCATGAAAATTGGTGAGATGATGAATGAGGATGTATTGCCCGCAATTATTAAAGACTTAGGCCTCGACCCTGCCTTGGAAGAAAATAAAGAAAAAGTTTTTATCATCGCCATAGATAAAATTGGCTTGATAGAAAAGCCTGAACTCAACGAAGATTTTTATAAACAAATTTACCCTGCTCAAGAAATCAATGATGAAGCTGTATTTCGAGCGCAGGTAAAATCAGACATTGAAAACTATTGGAACACACAGGCAAGAAATTTTTTGCACAACGAAATTTATGAGCGATTTATTCACGAAACGAAGTTTGAAATGCCCGATAATTTCCTCAAACGCTGGTTGTTGGTTTCAGAAGACAAGTACAAAACAATGGCTGATGTTGATGCGGCTTATGGCAGTTTTGAACACGGCATTCGTTGGGAGCTTATCATGAAAAAAATTGTAGAAGAAAATAATATTGATGTAACACGC
>JBBSPP010000591.1:0-1765 GCA_038258625.1 Chitinophagales bacterium | reverse complement strand
GTTTTTAATAAAATAGAAAATTGCAGCAAGCCAATTGTAGCAGCCGTAAATGGTTTTGCACTGGGCGGCGGTTGCGAATTGGCCATGGCGTGCCACTTTAGAGTAGCGAGCGAAAAAGCAAAGTTTGGTCAGCCGGAAGTGAACCTTGGATTGATACCAGGATACGGTGGTACACAGCGTTTGACGGCTTTGGTAGGCAAAGGCCGCGCTATGGAACTTTGCATGACGGCGCACATGCCCGACGCCGTGGAGGCAGAAAAAATTGGCTTGGTAAATCATATCACCACAGTGGAAAATTTGCTAGACTATACAAAAAATATTTTGGCCAACATAAATTCAAAATCGCCTATGGCGCTGAGCAAAGTGATAAAATGTGTAAACCTAGCGGGTACTGAAAAAGGTTTTGAAACCGAAATAAAAGAGTTTGGCAGTTGTTTTGCCACCCCCGAAATGCAAGAAGGTGTAAGCGCTTTTTTGGAAAAAAGAAAAGCTGATTTTCAGGCGGTGAATGCTTGAAAAGTACTGAATAATTAATTGAAAATAGACCCGCCTTTGGCGGGTCGTTTTCTTTATTGCTTCATCAGTTTTATAGTTTCATTTTCTTTGCCCATTATAATTTGCGCAAAATAAATTCCGCTAGCAAAACCGGTTGAATGCCATTCGAACTGATAAAAATCAGTTGGTGAACGAAACGAATGTTGTTGAATAATTTGCCCTTGATAATTGATGATATTTATTTGCCCCGCTTTGTTTGGGAGGCATGAAAAAAGAATGTTTATTTTTTCCTTAAAAGGATTGGGATATGAAATGGGCGCGAGCTGTGAGTAATTAATTCTGACTTCTTCTTTCAGGTAAGGTTCATAGTAGTAACGATTTTCTGTATAGGTAGAGTAAGAAATATTTGGCGATTCTCTCTTATAAACATCGCTCGTGATACTTCCGTTTTTATTATAAGTGTAAGCGTAATATTCTTTCTGGTTTTGAGTAGGAATGATAATTTCTATCATGGTCAGCTGGTCTATTGCATTAAAAAAATATTTCCTGTCGTACATGAGCAACCAATTATTCAAAGAATCTAAAGAATATGTTTCTGTTTGAATTAGCCGATTTTTTTCATCATATTTATTGTCAGCCCGATTCACTTCTTTAAAGTTTTCGTGTAGCGCGTTTTTAGTTAGCGTTATTAATCGTAAAAGATTATTGCCATTGTCAAAAGAATCAACGTACTCAAATGCTTTGTACTGAATAGTATCAATTACATTATTAAACACTTCTGTTTCTAGTGATAAAATTAACCTACCAGCCTTCCCATATCCACTGTACTGAATTTTTCGTGCGGATGAAATGCCATTATCAATAGAATAAGTTTCTTTAGATTGGAAGCCAAGACCCCGCTTAGCTTCAGTTATATAAAACAGGGTTGGGAGAGCAGGTTCATAAGAGCTTGTAATAGTCGTTGTAGTGCCGTTTGGTGTTGAAATATATTCTATAGCACTTACCCAAGTAACAATTATAGTATCAAAAAATGTTTGGACTGTAGAATCGAGCACGACCCTTTTGTCTTGGTTGTATGTTTTATATGATTCAAAATACTTTGAGTATTGGCCGTTTCGTGTCATGTCGTTATACACAACTCGTGATACTGTAAGATTGGTATCTGGCAGGTATGTAACCTCTTCTAATGTATTTTCATTTTGAATGCCATCGACAAAGTAAACTCTCAATTCTGTACGATCTGAATTCCAGTCATAAAATTGGTTATACT
>JBBSPP010000590.1:0-1768 GCA_038258625.1 Chitinophagales bacterium | reverse complement strand
TACATAATGATTAATAGGATACTTTGCAAAAACGCTAAAAATTCTTCTGCGATATTTGGCTGCAAGCAGCGCGTATGTCCACAATAAACTAAAGCCACCAACTACTGCGCCAGCAATAGCTATATAATAGCTGCTCTCAAATTGTACACTATAACTTGTAAGCGTAACCGTAAAAAATAAAAACCAATACGGAAACATCTGCGGATTTAGCAATCCTAACCCTAAACCATATATGTAATGATTATGTTGCTTCTTATCGTCTTTGAATTCAATTTTGGAATCCTCAATCTGCTCAGCGTAGCTTTTGCCAGTAAAATATTTATAAGCAAAATAGATAAGAATAATAGTAATAAAAATCCCTAAGAAAAAAACCAACACGGGGAAGGATTGTATATAGCGAGCAGTGGCCAATGCGGCGCCAGCATAGGTTAATTCGGCAATGGCTGCGCCAAAAGCTGCCTTAGTTGCTTTTTTGTAACCTCTAAAAAGAGAGGTTTCTATAACTTTTACATTCACAAAACCCGGTGGAATATTACTGAGGTAACTCATAAAACCAACGGCAATAAAAACTAATATCCCTTCCAGTACTATCATCTAAAAATTCAATAATTCTTCAATCTCAATTGTTACTTTCTCTGCCGAAGGTAGTATTTCTTTTTCCAATGTCATGTTCATGGGGATGGCGGGTACATCTTTTGAGCCGATGGTTTTTACTGGTGCATCTAATTGATAAAAACAATTTTGTGAAATTCTACAAGCCAACGCTTCGGCGAAAGAATTTCGTAATTGCTCTTCGGTGAGTACAATGCACTTCCCATGTTTTTTTACACTTTCAAAAATCAATTCTTCATCTAGCGGGTAAAGGGTACGTATATCAATAACCTCAACCTGCCCAGGGAAATTTTTTGCTGCATTATACGCCCAATGCACGCCCATGCCATAGGTTATAACGCAGAGACTTTCACCACCATCAATCATATCTTGGCTAGCTTCTAAATATTTTATGCCTTTACCAAAAGGGATAATATAATCCTCGGCAGGCTCTACAGATTTTGCCATTTCGGTGCCGGGTACTTTGCCCCAATACAATCCTTTATGCTCGAGCATTACCACTGGATTTGGGTCATAAATCGCAGCTTTTATCAAGCCTTTCATATCGGCGGCGTTGCTCGGGTAGGCTACTTTTATTCCTTTAATATTGGCTACCAAGCTTTCGATACTGCCGCTGTGATACGGACCGCCGCCGCCATACGCGCCAATAGGTACGCGCAGCAACATATTTATAGGATATTTTCCGCCGCTCAAATAACAACTTTTACTAATCTCTGTCACCAGTTGATTAATGCCCGGATATATATAATCGGCAAACTGAACTTCCACAATCGGCTTTAGGCCAACGGCACTCATACCAACCGTGGAACCAATAATATACGCCTCCTGAATGGCGGTATTAAACACTCTTTTATCGCCAAACTTTTGCGCCAAGGTCGCTGCTTCGCGAAAAACTCCACCCAAACGTCCGCCAACATCCTGTCCATAAAAAAGACACTCAGGATGCTTGCGCATAATTTCTTCTACGGCGTGCATGGAGGCATCTACCATTACCACTACCTCGCCATTGGCGGGTTTGCGGTCGCCTGTTTCTTCGGTAATTTCTGTGGGGGCAAAAATGTGTTGCAAGGCCGTTTCCAAAGCAGGCTCGTCTGCATCCACAGCCAACTGAAATTCTTTGGCTACAAACTCTTTTTCCTCGGCTTCTATTTTATCT
>JBBSPP010000589.1:0-1771 GCA_038258625.1 Chitinophagales bacterium | reverse complement strand
GGTATTGCCTTGTAAATATGTAAAAAATAACTATAAGTTTGGCATACCTTTTGTTTATGTACTGTTTAGGAAAACACTTACTGATGGAAAAGGACATGAACGAAATCTTATTTAATAAGGCAGGCAAAAATAATGTGGTGAAAAAAAATGCGCAAGACGCGAAGAAAATAATTCAGTTGCTTCATGAAGATCATTCACAAAACAACACAACCCCCGAGGCCATCATAAATCTTTATACAAAAAAGATACAAACCTCTAGCAAAGCGATTGCCAATAAATTGCAGGAAAATAAACTTCGCCCTTTCGAATTTTATATAATTCAGAATTAAATTCCTGATTTATCTTAAAAAAATCTAAAAATCTAAGATCTGTAGGCTATTATGGATTTTTATAAGAAATCTCCAACATATCTTTAGCTTATCTTTTAAACAAATGCACAAAAGTGGTGCGAACTAAAAATTAAGCGTATAAAAAAACTTTTACTTTATTACTACACAACTAATTGATCCCATTGTGGGCAATTTACAAAAAAAGTAAAAGATTTATGCGTAACAACCCTCAAACTACAGACCAGCAGCAATTTGCCGCCATTGAGCAAGGCCAAGAAACCGCCATTGCACAACTCATACATCAGCACAAAAATCAGCTCTACTACGCTGCTTATCTTTTAGTAAAAGATCGCTACGTAGCCGAAGATATTTTTCAGGAGGCATGCATTCGTGTGCTTGGCTCCATACGAAAAGGATGCTATGCCGAAGAAGGTAAATTTGTACCTTGGGTAGCGCGCATTGTGCGCAACCTAGCTATCGATCACATTCGGCAATCCAAGAAACGAGCGCAGGTTACCTTGCCCAACGGAGCGGATATATTTGACTTTTTAGATTCTGGACGGCGAAACCACGAAGAGAAAATGGAGCTTAGCGCATCGTGTAAAACCGCCAGAGAGTTGCTTAATGAAATTCCATATAACCAACGCGAGGTAGTTGTGCTGCGTATTTACGGCGATATGAGTTTTAAAGAAATAGCTAAACTTACAGACAGTACCGTCAATACGGTGCTAGGCCGTATGCGCTACGGGCTTATAAATATGAAAAAATTAGTAACCGAAAATAATATTTCAATCTAAAAGTAATTTGCAAATAAAAACCTACTGACCTCGAACCCAAGTTTCGGGGTTTTCTTTTTTTGCCGCACCGTTAGCACCTATACTCCACAATTCAAAATGCACTTTGGATGCGCCAGTTTCGTCGGTCATCACATTGCCCAATACTTGTTTCAGTGCAATTTTTTGCCCTTTGCGCACGCCCACATTCGAAAGCTTGGAATATACCGTGTAGTACGCACCATGATTTACAATTACCGTTTGCCCAGCACCAGCAAAATAAATTACCGACAATACTTCGCCAGCAAAAATTGCGTAAGCCGGCGAGCCTTTTTTGGTGAGGATATCAATACCATAATTTTCAGTCTCAATTTTTGTGAAAACAGGGTGCTTATTTCGCCCAAAGTGGTCGCTGATAAATCCACTCGCTACGGGCCAAGGCAATCGTCCACGGTTGGCCTCAAAATTGCTTGATAAGCTACGCTCCTCGGCAGTTAGGGCAATGGTATAATCATTGGCTATTTGTTTTTTGGCTCGTTCGCGTAGCTCGGCTTGCTTGCGGGCTTCTTCCTCTTTGTCAGCCTCAGTGGGTATGTAGCGTGGATTTAAATATTGACCGCCTTTTTTGGCATTATCCTCCCGCTCGGTTTCTAGCTTTTCGGCTTTTTT
>JBBSPP010000588.1:0-1783 GCA_038258625.1 Chitinophagales bacterium | reverse complement strand
TACATCCGGCCACGGGTATAGCTTTTTATATAGTTGGCGTAGTCACTCTGTGTAAATTTTGTACCGTCCATGGTGAACAATGTTTTGTTCATGGTTTTATAATCCATTGGTTCAAAATCGCCATTGCGCAGGCTGCTATCGGGTATGGCGGCTATCAGTTCGTTTAGTGCCGAGGCATTTTCTTGGTAGTTTAGTTTTTGTTTTAGCTCTTGTACAAAAGCATCTTGTGCCACGGCTATGCGCCCATCGCGTTGTATCAGTTTTTCCAATGTACTTTTTTCATCTTCGAAAGATTCCATGGGTATTTTTTTGATTAAGGTAATAATATGATAACCATAATCGGTTTCTACTACTTTGCTATAGTCGCCGGTTTTTTTTAGGTCAAAAGCAGCATCTTCATAAGCACTTACCATTTTGCCCACGCCAAATGCGGGTAGCTCGCCATTGGTATTTTTGGAGTATTCATCTTCGTTGTAACGGTTTACAATGTCGGCAAATTTTTTGCCAGCCTTAAGCTCTGCGTATGCCGAGTCAATTTTTGCTCGGGCTTGCTTCTTGCCTTCTTCGCCACCACTTTTGCGTATGGTGGTCATTATTTGTGCTACTTGTATTTGCCCACGTGCCGGGCGCTCATTTAGTTTTTTAAGAATATGAAAACCATATACCGTGCGGAATGGGCGGGTAATTTCGCCCACCTTGGTTTCGTATGCGGCGTTTTCAAAAGGATAAACTACTTGCAATGCAGTAATGTAACCAATATTGCCACCGTAGGCACCGCTTTGTTTATCATCGCTATATAAGGCGGCGGCTTGCTCAAAGTTCATTTTGCCATTTTGTATTTGCGTGTAAATACTATCAATGGTTTTTCGGGCAAAAACGGTATCGCTACTATTTGGTTTGAGCGATATAAGGATGTGCGCCGCTTTTACATCTTTCTTTTTGCGCTCATAAGCTTCGCGCGCAAGCTTTTCGGTTACGGCGCGGTTGGTCAAATAATTTTGTGCCAATTGTTTTTTATAGCTATCAATTTCTTGCGCCACGCTTGGAATGGTATCTAGCTGCAGGTCGTAAGATTGGGATACTTTCATTTTGAATAATGAGTACAGATCAAGATATTCGGTGAGCGCCGGGCGCGAATAATCTATTTTTTTGTTCATCTGATTTTTGGTGTACATGTGCAAAAACTCTTGCGCACTGACCGATCGGTCGCCCACCGAGAATAATTCAGGACTTTTGGTTTGTGCATCAACAGCAACAACACCTAACAATAATAGGCTGGTAAATAGAAGGTTTCTCATAATCTTTTTTTGGAATCGAAGCGAGGCAGGCCGTAGCGTGGTCGCTTTATTAATTTTATTTTATTTGTTTATTTCTTTTTGTCCGCCTTCTTTTTTTCATAATATTTTATGACGTCCAGAATGTTGGAATGATTTACTTTTTTACCAATGATGGTTTTTTTATCGTCGAGCAAATATATAGTTGGGTTTACATATACATCATAAAAAGCTTTGTAATTGGTTTCTCGGGTGGGATCATAAGTATGGATCCATCCAAAGTTTAGCTTTTTTTCTTCTATCAGTTTTTTCCATTTCTCTACTTCATTGGTAGTTTCTACAGCAAAAATTTGTAACCCATATTTATACAATTCTCTTTTGTAAAGCGAATCTATTTTGGGTAATTCAGTTTTGCAATGGCCACAATCGGCATCATAAAAAATAAGCAAGGTGTAAGCCGCATTTACCGAAGATAGCGGGGTCACCTCATTGGCCATATTGCGCACGCG
>JBBSPP010000587.1:0-1790 GCA_038258625.1 Chitinophagales bacterium | reverse complement strand
TATTTTTTATATAAAAAATATCCACGTCTCAAAACTTTTAGTTAAACCCCACCATGCCATTTCATTTCTCTTTACTTTAGAAGTTGAAAAAAAAGTATGCAACCATTTTCAAAAATATTTTTAGTAGCTATCGTATTTTTTGCATTGTCGGCATTTAGACCGCAAGGCAAAAACACACGGGTGCCAAAACTTACTACATTTTTTGCCTGCAAGCAAGATGGCCGAATATCCATGAGTGCCGAGCAGTTTTTAGAGTTTATGGAGCAGCCGCTGTGCGCCAAAGATTCCGTGCAAAATTTATACCGCGTCAGCCGTTTTGAAATTTTATATGCCGAAACTGGCCTCTACCAAGACTCCGCCGGTCTGCCCATAGTACATACCGATTATCAGTTTGCCAATTTTGAGGGCGATACCATTAGTTCATATTGGAAAAAAATGTTCAGGGAGCACACATACCGAGGCGATACTATTCGTTTTACCAATATACGCGCCCGCAGTTTAAATGATAGTTTGGGTTTCCGCTCGTCAGATATTGAGCTGATTATACAGTAATTTTCGCCGCTTTAACTTGTACTTTTGCGCTTCCTAATTTTTTATGAAATTATTCTTTAAGATATTTAGCGTCGTTTTTCATCCTATTTTTCTTTCTACTTTTTGCATGGCTTATATTTTGCTTGTAAGCAATAACCCTGTGCTAGCTGCACCCGCAGGTAAAGAAGTGCAGTGGCTCGGCATAGTGGCTTACAGCACATTATTTATGCCGCTGCTCGTAATATTTTTATTGTGGCGGCTCAAGTTTTTACAATCTTTTGAAATGGAAAGCACCAAGGAGCGCTACGTGCCACTCATTGCCTGTATGAGTTTTTACTTTTGGGTGTTCTGGATATTTCATTTTTCGTTGCAAGCACCTAGTTGGATTCAAATGTTTTTACTGAGCAGTTTTGTAGTGATGGTGCTTAGCTTTTTGTTTACCATCTTTAGTAAAATTAGCCTCCACGTAGCAGCAATTTCCTGTATAGCCGTTTATGCTTTTTTGCTTAATGCAAGTACAGGTTTTCAGGATATTATTTTTTTGGTGGTTGCGCTTTTTATTTTTAGCATCACTTGGCTTTCACGAAAAAAACTGCAAGCGCATAATAATCCGCAGCTAATTACGGGCGGCGTGTTAGGTATAATTGCAGCACTAATTTCATTTTTAATTTATTAAAAAAAATATGAAAAAAATTGAATGTTGTTTTTCTCCGGCATTGTTGCCTCTCTATGATTTTTCTGAAAGTGTGGTGGTCATCATTGATATTTTTAGGGCAACATCAACCATTGCCGCCGCACTGGGTAACGGAGCTACCAAAATAATACCCGTAGATAATGTTGCCGATTGTATAGCTATTGGAAAAAAAACACCCAACAGTATTACGGCTGGCGAGCGTAACGGGCAAGTGGTTGAGGGGTTGCAATATGGCAATTCGCCATCGGCCTACCCAAGCGATTTTATCAACGGCAAAACATTGGTACTCACCACCACAAATGGCACACGGCTGTTGCATCAGGTAAAAAATGCTGCGGAAATTTTATCAGGTGCATTTTTAAATTTGCAGGCTACGGCGCAGTATTTAAAAAATCAAGACAAAAATATTTTGCTTGCCTGCGCTTCATGGAAAGATAGATTTAACCTAGAGGATAGTCTTTTTGCAGGTGCATTATTTCAAGCGTTGGGCAGTGAAGTACAAACAAATTGCGACTCCATGTATGCTGCCAGCGATTTGTACTCTGCAGCTAAAAATGATTTGTTT
>JBBSPP010000586.1:0-1795 GCA_038258625.1 Chitinophagales bacterium | reverse complement strand
TGCTGCGGCGCTCGCTATTGGCAAAGAAGTAGCCGAAATTAAAGAATTGTATTTTAACCTAAGCGAAGATGTTTTTCCTAAAAAAAGTAATTTTATAAAAACAGCCCGACAATTATTTACCGGCGCAGCTTATGACCACAAGCCGTTAGAGCGACATCTTAAAAATGAATTTGGCAATATAAAAATGTTTGATGCCGACATTAAAACAGGGTTTTGTTCTATTACAAAACGCATGGATACAAATAGCACGTGGGTGCTACACAATAACCCAGAAGCAAAATATCGACAGTACAATAATTTTCTGTTGCGCGATGTGTTGCGTGCTACTTCTGCGGCACCAACTTATTTTAAGCCAATAATGATTGATGTAGGTCGGGGAGAAATGGGCGCCTTTGTAGATGGTGGATTGAGCATGAGTAATAATCCGAGCTTGCAATTATTTTTATTGGCTACTGTAAAAGGCTATAAATACAATTGGGATATTGGCCCTGACAAATTGCAGATCACCTCTTTCGGTACCGGCACTACGCCTAAAAAATCACCATACAATAAAATTGGTGGGTTCAAACTAATGGATTGGGCTAAGAGTATCCCCGAAGTGTTGATGCAAGATGCGCTGTCGTGGAATAGTTTGTTGATGCAATATTTGTCAGACAGTCCTACTGCCGAAGTCGTGGACCGCGAAGTGGGCGATTTGCAAGGCGAAATGTTGCGCAATTGTTTTACTTATTATCGTTACAATACCACGCTTGATTATAACACACTAAGCCAATTAAATTTGGATTTTGAGTTAAACGAAAATTTTTTAGCTTCCATTAGTGATATGAGTAATTCGGCTAATGTGCAAGCCTTATTTGAAATTGGCACACGCATGGCGGAGCGTCAAATTGAGCAGGAGCGGTATTAGTTTTTAACAAAAAATAAATTATTGATATGTGTAAATAAAAGCTTTATACATTTTTAATAAGTTATTGAAAGTGTGGCGTTTTGTTGCTTTTATATTTTTTATCCTTTAAAAAAATCAAACCCACAAAAAGCAAATAAAAGTCACGAACGTAGCGACTATGTTTGCTTAATTTGCACACATGAACAAGCGGTTAAAAATCATTTGAATTTCAAAATGGGCGGGCAACTAGTGATAATTGTCTATCTCCGAGCCGCCCATTTTGAAAAATAAATATCCCTTGAGGCTATTTTTTAAATGCTATTTTTTTAATTCTATATTGTTTGGATTATATATTTTTTTTGGACTATATATTTTTTTGAATTATATATTTTTTGAATTATATTTTTTTAAGAGTTACTTTCGATAATTCAGTTTTCGTACTCAGAGCAACGCGCGAATTGAATCGTCGGAGGTGCTCTTAAGCCTAGACATTGAAAGGGCAGTTTACTGCCCTCTTTTTGGAGCAAAAAAGATGACCAGCAAAATTAGTATTCAGAGTCAAGGTGCAGAGTTGGGCAGCTCACACTCCTCGTTATTTGAGGATGATGTTGTACCTAACAAAGATGACGCGCAATGGTTCGCCAATGCGATGAATAGCGTTGACTCAAATCTTAATATGACCGATCGATTTTTAAATAAAGTGTATGAAGTCTCCGAAGATTTAAAAGTTAAAAACGAAAACCTCAACAAAAATTTCAAATTTGGAACGGCATCTGACGATTACACGGCGATGATGCAGACGTTGCGCGATGTTTCAGACTACGGTTTCCAAACTGCCATCGTGACCAAGGTCGTTAGTAAGGCCACTCAAGCAGTAGAAAAGCTTACCAATCTGAACTAATAGGCAAC
>JBBSPP010000585.1:0-1798 GCA_038258625.1 Chitinophagales bacterium | reverse complement strand
GCTAAATATTATTTTTCCTATCAGTATGCCTATGCCGAGCGCAACTATTGCCGCTATAGCTATTATTAGTATGTCCATATTTTATGTAAATTTTCACTTGTGTTATTAAATAATGATGCGAAGGTTATTTTCTGTAATCTTCGCATGGGCGAATATACACCAATTTATATTTTGTGTTTGTTTTATAAAAAAGATACTTTTGAAACAAATGAACAACGCACCCATAGGCATTTTTGATAGCGGGCTGGGCGGCCTTACCGTGGCAAAAGCCATCAGCGAGTTGCTTCCTAATGAGCCACTCATATATTATGGAGATACAATTCACTTGCCCTACGGCGAAAAAAGCGCGACTCATATAAAAGAATTTAGCGAAGCCATTGTGCAATTTTTAATTTCTAAAAATGTAAAAATAATAGTCATTGCGTGCAATACAGCATCAGCAATTGGCGCTAGTTTTTTACGAAAAAAATATCACGAGCAAATAGAAATCCGTGGTGTGATACGCCCCATGCTTTCCATAGTAGGACAAAATAATTATAAAAAAGTAGGATTAATTGGCACACAAGCCACCGTGCGTAGCGGCGTGTATGCCGATATTTTAAAAGAATATAATGCTGAGATAAAACTGGAAAGCATGGCAACCCCACTACTCGTACCCATGATAGAAGAAGGGTTTCATGAAAATAATATATCGGAGGCGGTGATAAAGAAATACTTGGATGAGTTTGAAAATATTGATGCGTTACTACTTGCCTGCACACATTACCCGCTTATTAAAGATGCAGTAATTTCTTTTTTTGAAAAAAATAAAACCAAGATCGATGTGCTTGACAATGCTGTTTTTATGGCAGAGGATGTCAAACTTTTTTTAGAAAAAAATAATATGCTCAGCACAAAAAAAACCGCAGACGATATTTTTTTAGTGAGTGATTTTACACAAAATTTTGCCAACTCGGCATCTATGTTTTTTGGAAAACCAATTAACGTAACAGAACACAATATATTTGCCAACCTATGATCAACGAAAAAAAACCAATCATTGGGCTCACCACCGGCGACCTCAACGGCATTGGCTTAGAACTAATTATAAAAACTTTCAGTAACAAAAGCTTGTTTGATTATTGCACACCCGTGCTTTTTGCGAGCAACAAAGTAGTGAATTTTTATGCAAAAGATATTGCCGAAAATTTTAAATACAGCAGCGTAAAAGAGTGGGACAAGCTGAACCCTAAAGCGCTAAACGTATATACCTGCTGGCAAGAAGACGTAAATATTGACCCCGGCAAACTAACGCCCGAAGGCGGCAAATACGCTGTGCGCAGTTTGGAAGTAGCCGTACAATGCCTAAAAGATAAACAAATTGACGGCTTACTAACAGCACCCATTCATAAAAAAAATGTGCAAGGCCCCAACTTTAATTACACCGGCCACACGCCTTACCTGCGCGATCAATTTGATGCGCGCGAAGTAGCTATGATGCTCTGCACGGAATTTTTAAAAGTAGCTTTACTAACCGAGCATGTGCCCGTTACAGAACTAAAAAGCCACATTACCACTACCAACATTGTGTCGAAAGTTGAGATTGTAAATACTTCCTTGATAGAAGATTTTGGTATCGAAAAACCAAAAATTGCCATCCTAGGTTTGAATCCGCACGCGAGTGATGATGGCCTAATTGGTAGCGAAGAGAAAGAAATTATTATGCCCGCCATTGAGCAGCTTCAGCGAAAAAACATTTTGGCTTTTGGTCCTTATGCCGCCGATGGATTTTTTGCGCGCAGTGCCTACAAAAATTTTG
>JBBSPP010000584.1:0-1829 GCA_038258625.1 Chitinophagales bacterium | reverse complement strand
CAATGGAAGCTGCCCAGCTAAAAGCCGAGCAAGTACGATTAGAAAATGAAGCTGTAGCAGCGGCCGAAAAAGAAAAGCAAGCACAACGAATTACCCAAATTGAAACACCCATTAAAATTGTGACTGAAAAAGTGGATGCACCTTCTACCACTACAAAAACTGTGGTAAAACTAAAAGATGAAAGCCCAATAATGAATTTGGATAAAGCAAAAAAAATTGAGCAACTAATGGGCGATGGAAGTACAGAGGTAGAAAAAATTTATAAAAAAAATTTGGAAGAGGTAACCCAGCCAGAAGAAACTCCGATTGTAGAAAAACAAGCGGTAACTCAGAAACCAATAGAATCCTCAAAAGCTAAGGTTGAAACTGTAAAAGTGATACCCGCACCAGGCCTACAAAACAAGGAAATTCAAAAAGAAAAAGACGCTAAAACCGCCGCGAAAGTAAAAACAAAACGCACCTACGAAAACGACGATGTATCTGACGATGTAAAAGATTTAAAGAAAAAATTCGACACGTTGATCTACGACGAAGATTAGTTAAAGTACAAATTATGATTCGTCAATTCCATAACAAAGAATTTCGCACATACCTACCTGCCGAAGTAATTGCAAAACGAATAAAAAAATTGGGCGCAGAAATTACCGAAGATTATAGGGGTAAAAACCCAGTTTTTTTGGGCATCCTAAATGGTTGCTTCATGTTTGTGGCGGATCTTTTTAAACATTTAGAAATGGACTGTACTATAACTTTTGTGAAATTGGCAAGTTATAAAGGCACCACTTCTACAGGCAATGTGATAACAGCTATTGGATTGGAAGAAAGCCTGCAAGACCGAGATATAATTATTGTGGAGGATATTGTGGATACGGGGAATACCATGCTTTCTTTTTTGATAACATTGGCAAAATATGAACCACGCAGTGTAAAAATTTGTACTCTACTCAGTAAACCTACCGCTCTAATGCACAACTTGACCTTGCATTACGTAGGTTTTGAAATACCCGATAAATTTGTGATTGGTTATGGTTTAGATTATGACGGGCTTGGGCGCAACCTCCCCGACATTTATAAAATATTTGATCAGACCGAAGACACTTATCGATTTGAAGATAGTCATGATGCGTATTAAATTATTTTTTTGCTAAAAAATCTTCCCGCCCGCTGAACAAATGTTTTTCGGAGTGATAAGATGAGCGCACTAGTGGGCCGCTTTCTACATGGTCCAGACCTATTTCATAACCTATTTGCTGATACTCGGCAAATTCATCGGGGTGCACAAATCGTTGCACTTCCAAATGCTTGGCAGTAGGCTGTAAATATTGCCCAATAGTTACCACATCACAGCCGTTATCTTTCAAGTCTTGCAGGGTTTGTATCACTTCTTCTTTTGCTTCACCAAGGCCGAGCATGATGCCACTTTTAGTGCGCATGTTTGCTTCTTTTAGCGTGCGAATTACTTCCATGCTGCGGTGGTATTTTGCCTGAATCCTTACTTTTCTTGTAAGTCGTTCCACGGTCTCTATATTGTGGGAAACGACATCTGGGGCTACCTCGGCTACTCTTAAAATATTCTCGCGCTCGCCTTTAAAATCGGGGATTAAAGTTTCCAGCGTTGTTTTAGGATTCAATGCTCGAACTGCTTTTATTGTATTGGCCCAAATTATACTACCGCCATCTTTTAGCTCATCTCTATCTACGCTGGTAAGTACTGCGTGTTTTACTTTCATTAAATTGATGGCCTCGGCTACACGTTGTGGTTCGTCCCAATCTACAGGGTCGGGGCGGCCAGTGGCTACCGCGCAAAAACCACAGGAACGCGTACAGGT
>JBBSPP010000583.1:0-1834 GCA_038258625.1 Chitinophagales bacterium | reverse complement strand
TGACTTTTTATGGGCATTTCAAATGGCAACCCAGCAAATTCAGCAATCATTAAATCACGTTTTTTCTCAAAAAAACTACCAAGTGTATTTAAATTATGGTCAGTTTCTAAATACTTAGCAATGGCATATTGGCCTATAGAATTTACAGAGAATCCTATATATTGATGTGCGTTTCTAAAATCTTTTGTGAGATTTTCTGGAGCAATCACATAACCAATTTTCCAACCCGTGGCTTGGATCATTTTGCCAAAAGAAAAAATTACATAAGTTCGAGCAAATAATTCTTCGTCTTGCATCAAACTATAGTGCCTTCGATGATCAAAGGTTAGATATTCGTACACTTCATCTGAAATAATTTTTATGTCCGTATCAGCCACAATTTGTTTAAGCTGTTCGTAATCATCAGCCAACCATATTGTTCCAGTGGGGTTGTGGGGAGAGTTGATGATTATCGCTTTTGTTTTTGTAGTTATTGCATCTTTTATTTTTTGCCAATCCACACTAAAGTTTCTTGGGTTTAGCGGCACGCGTACAACTTTGCCGCCCAGGCTATTGATATTTGGAGCATAGCTATCATAAGCAGGTTCCAAAATCATTACTTCATCATTGGGTTGTAAAAAAGAAGCAAGCGCTGTGTAAATTGCATAAGAAGCACCTGGCGTGATAGTGATATTTTTTTCGTCTGAGAGTTGGAGGTTATACTTTTTGTGAATTGTATTGGCAATATTTTGTCGGAGCAACTGCAATCCTGCCATGGGCGCATATTGGTTAAATCCTGTTTGGAAACCTTCCATCAAAAAGTCACCCAGTTTTTTATCAAGCTCAAAATCAGGAAACCCCTGCGAAAGATTAATTGCATTCTCAGCCGTTGCCAATGCGCTCATTTCGGTAAAAATGGTAACCTTTTGCTCCGCCATTTTTTTATAAAAATTTTTCGCCCTTGTTTCGGCGTACTTCGGCTACATAATCTTTTATTTGTTGCTCACGATTGCGCTCGCAAATTAGCAATACATCCTCCGTATCTACAACAATAAAATTTTCCAACCCCTGAATTAAAACCAATTTTCCATCAGGGCTTTTTACCATGCACTGGGAAGCGTCAATAATCATTACGTCACTGCCATATACCGCATTGCCCAGATAATCTTTATCGGAATTTTCATACGCACTATTCCAAGTGCCCAAATCAGACCAGCCGAAATGCGAAGGAATTACATGCACATTTTTTGCATTTTCCATTATGCCATAGTCCAGCGAGATGTTGGTACACAGCGGATACGCTTTTGCAATATCAGCCGTTTCGGCATCGGTATTATAGGTTTGTACTTGTATAAAAATTTCGTTTAGTTCGGGCAAATGCTTTTCGTAAGCATCCATAATGGTATTTACATTCCACACAAAAATTCCTGCGTTCCAAAGAAAGTCTCCGCTGCGAACAAATGTTTCGGCAAGCTCGTGGTTGGGTTTTTCAGTAAACGTTTTTACTTTATAAAAACGATCAACTTTAGTATTGGTATCATATTGAATGTAGCCGTAGCCGGTATCAGGCCGCGTAGGTTTTATACCCAAGGTTACCAAATGGTCGTGTTTGCTTACATAATCAAGCGCGTCCAGAATGTCCCGTTCAAATTTGCGTTCATCAAAAATTAAATGATCGGCGGGCGACATTACAATATTCGCTTTGGGATTTTTTGCATGTAATTTGTGCGCAAAATACGCAGCACAAGGCGCCGTATTTTTTCGTGATGGTTCTGAAATTATATTTTCAATATCGAGCTGCGGCAACTGCTCTCGCAATGCAGGAATGTAGGCACCATTGGTAATGATATAAATA
>JBBSPP010000582.1:0-1837 GCA_038258625.1 Chitinophagales bacterium | reverse complement strand
GCTTAGTGCTTCTTTTAGTTTTTGTAAGTCGGGCACTTCTACTCTTGGGTTGGTTGGTATTTCGGCAATGATGTAGGATACGGCATCTTGCTCCGCCATTTTATCAAGCACGGTGTTGATGCTTTGCACCATATCGTTGTCGCCATCTACTGGTAAATCCACCACTTCTACATTGTGGATACAAGCGGCTACTCGGCGGGCTTGGTCGTTGGTGCCTCCATAACAATTGGGCGGTACTAGAAATCTGATTGCTTTTCCTTTATGATTTTCTAGGGCATCGTGTACCAAGCCCATCATAATGGCGTACTGCATCGAGAGGCCGCTGCTGGCCACGAGTGGGTTGGTGGTGGTGGCTGTTATTTCTTTTAAAAGTTCTTGAACAACACTTTTATTTTTACCCTGCTCTGAAATGGTCGAAGGGTTTAGCTGTGATTCTTGGTTTGTACTTTCTACTAAAGATTTAAGTGCTGTATAACAATTGTTGGGCGTCATGGCAATTGTTTCGCGGCGGCGTACGTGCTGTATTTCGGCAATGTAGCTTTCGTTTTCTGAGCCGCTTACTAGTAGGATGCTTCCTAGGTTTGGGTTCGTGTTTAGGTAAAAATCTATGTTGTTTGTAATTTCAAAATTGCAAATGCCTTGTCCATTTTTGTCGGGGTCTTGCTCAGAAATAAAAATGGTGCTTCCGTCAAATTCCAAGATGGCATCGGTGTCGTCTATCTGCTGCACATCAAATTGGTAGCCATAAACGGTTCGTAAAAGTTCGGCATCAAAGGCAGCAGGCAATTCGTTGATGTAAAATATTTTAGTGTTCTTTTTCTCAAATAAATTCTTGCGGAGGATAGCCATAATAGGCGTGGTTTGTGACTGAAAACTAATCACATTATTGGGCGAGAGTTTGTATGATTTTGCAATGGCCCATTCCAAAACGCACGACAACGGATGACCTAATCTTATATAATCATAAGCGGTCGGCAAATTTTCTAAGGCTGCTTTTTCGGTATTATTACTTTTATATAACGTTGTAAACTGATCTATAAATTCTGTTTTTGCACGGCTTTCATCATAAATATCTAACCGATGGGTGGTGAGGCTTAGCCAAGCTGATGGCATGTTCTGAAGTACTGCGTTTGTGTAGGCTATAATTTTATTGTCCATTTTTTCTGTGGCTTTTACTGGGGTGCAATTTACAGTTTTTTGATTTTGTTTTAGATTGTTACGCGTTTTTTTGATTTGGGAGTTATAGAGAGGTTGGTTTTTTATAAGCAAATTATAATTTTAGATTTATACAATGTCCGATATTTAAGGCTGTTAATAAAAAGAAATGAAAGTTAGGTTAGCCATATTGATATTATTTTTTTGCACAAACCTACTTGCGCAAGAAAAAAATTTTTTACGATATGATAAAAACTCAACTTACAAAAGAATGTACGATACGGTGTTGACGGATAAGCTTATTGGTAGATGGCAAAATGCAGCTATGCCAAGATATATAATTGAAATAAAACGAGATAGTACCAGTATGGTATATTTATTTGGAGTAGATCAATTTTCTAGCTATCATTTTAGCAGGAAAGATAGTATACATGTAAGTGCAGTGGGCGTTATTATGCGTTGGCCACCTTCTTATTGTTATGTGGTGCAGCTAGATGATAAAACGCTCGAATTAGAATTTTCGGGAGTCGCTAGGAGTAACCCCATCACCTATAAGTTCAAAAGAATGAAGTAAGGAATAGTAAGAGTGAAGTTTACTCTAAATATTTATCCCTTAGGGTAGCAACTGTTTCCGATGCAGATGCTGAATTTATCTTTTTTAATTTAGATTGATGCAACATCT
>JBBSPP010000581.1:0-1841 GCA_038258625.1 Chitinophagales bacterium | reverse complement strand
GTTGATTTTTTTGTTTGCTTTGATATTAGTTTACCTAACCTTGGCGGCACAATTTGAAAGTTTTAGAGACCCGTTTATTATTATGCTGACTGTTCCGTTGGCGTTAGCGGGCGCGTTGCTCACGCTGTGGCTTTTTGGTCAAACATTAAATATTTTTAGCCAAATAGGTATGGTGGTACTGATTGGTATCGTCACCAAAAACGGAATTTTAATAGTAGAGTTTGCCAACCAAAAAAGAGAAGAAGGAATGAGCCTGCCGGAGGCTGCCTACTCCGCCGCGTCACAACGTTTCAGACCAATTTTAATGACGAGTCTTTCTACCATGTTGGGCGCCTTGCCCATTGCTTTGGCACTGGGCGATAGCTCTACAAGTAGAATTTCTATGGGCTTGGCGATTATTGGTGGGCTGCTGGTAGCGCTGGTTTTGACGCTATATGTAATACCCGCTTTTTATACTTACATAGCTAGTAAAGAAAATATTTTGATAGATGAAAAAGATTATTTATAGCACGCTCATATTGTTAATTGCAATTAGTGATTGCGTGTTTTCGCAGTCGCTAAAAGAGTTAGTAAATACAGCTTTGGAAAATAATTATCAGATAAAAATTTATGATGCCGAAAGCCAAATTGCAAAAAATAATAACACACCCGGCAATGCAGGAAAATTACCATCGGTTGGATTTGATGGTCGAGCAAGCACCTCATTGCAAAACACAAAACAAGTTTTTGCCGATGGTACTTTGCGCAGCGGAACCCTCGCAAGCAATTCAAATGTCAGCGCATCACTGCTGGCAAACTATACATTGTTCAACGGTTATTTTGTACAGGCAAAAGCAGCGCAATTAGAGAAGTTGGAACAGCTTGGAATTCAAAAAAGTAAATTTTTTATTGAGCAAACAGTCGCAGATATTGCCCTAGCGTATTACCAAGTGGTGTATGAACAATCGATAAAAGATAAGGTAAATGAAATGCTGACTATCTCCGATTTTAGAAAACGCATCGTAGAAAAAAGAAAAGAAGTAGGCTCGGCAAGTGGTATGGAATATGAGCAGGCGGTGGTAGATTTTCAGAATGATAGTTTGCAATTGTTGGAGCAACTTACAAAATTAAATGCGCTATACATTAGCTTAAACGAATCATTAAATCAACCGCTGCAAACTGCGGTAAAAATTACGGATGCGTTGCGCTACCAAACAAATTTTGACAACGCAAAAACTACCAAATTAATCACTACGCAAAATGGCCAATTAATTCAAAGCGACATACAAGCAATGCTCGCAGAGAATGATATTCGGATGGCGAAGTCGGCACAGTATCCCAAAGTCAATTTGTTTGGCGGGGTGGATTATAGTAGTTCGTATGCAGCAGTGGGTTTTATAGCGCGCAATAGAAACCTTGGTCCGCAGGTTGGTGTATCAATAAATTTTAATTTATTCGATGGCGGCAATGTGAAAAGAGAAATACAAAACGCAACCATAAACAGAAATATTGCACAACTAAATCGCTCGCAAGCCGAGGTGAATTTACAAGCTTCTTGGACAACCTATTTTAATGAAATTGCCTTATTGAACCAACAAATAAACTTGGCAAAAGACAATATTTTACGCACCGAAAAAATGGTGAACATCGCCACCGAACAATTAAAAGTTGGCGCCATAAATGGGTTCGATTTTAGAACTACACAACTTTTATTAATTAATAATGAACTGCGATTACTGCAATTAAAACTGCGTATGAAAACCATTGAAATTAATACTCATCGTTTGGCGGGGGATGTGTTAGAAAAATATTATCGCTAAGGTTTCGGCGAGCCATCCCGAATGTTCGGGATTTCCCAGTCG
>JBBSPP010000580.1:0-1866 GCA_038258625.1 Chitinophagales bacterium | reverse complement strand
TCTTCGTCATCAGTTTCTGATTCGCCGTCTAGAACAGAATCTAAATAATCATAATCAACCGGTGCGGATTGGTTATTCGACTGCGCATTTACAATTGCTCCAATTGATAAAAATATAAGTACAGCTAAAACGTATTTACACATTCAAATGATTTTCAGGGAACTGTAATTTATTATCAACCATTCGAAACCCATTGCGATACAGCAGGCGTGGATACAAAATAAAATACCAAATAATAAGCCCGGCAGACAAGCCTAAAATAATGAGGCTTGCAAAAATGGGTATGCTGGTATAGCGCGTAATGTAAGATTCTAAAAAGGCGGCAACGAGGAAAAACGGAATGAGCCCAATAGAAATTTTAGCCGCATCTCGCCCAGCACGTATCAGCGAATCTTTGCGTGTAAATGTACCTGGAAACAAAAATCCTTTGCCCAAAATAATACCCGCCGTACCGGCAATAACGATCGAAGAAATTTCGATGGTACCATGAACCCACACTACTAGAATAGATGCGAAGCCCAAGCCTTTTTTGAAAAACATGTATTGAAAACTGCCAAGCATCAATCCATTTTCGAACAAAATATAAAGCGTACCAATGCCCGCCAAAAAACCCAGCACAATGGCCATGAAGGATACATTAATATTATTGAATGCAATTTGCAGAAACATGGTCCAAGAATTTTTGTCTTTATAAACGCCAAAGGGGTCGCCTTTATTTATATTCTCCTCGGTCATATCCACATAGCCATTGCCCAAAATGGTGCGTACAAAATCATAGCTGTTCATGCAACTTAGCACCGCTATAAAAACACACAGTGTAAAAAAAACAAAAGTAAAAAGCAGCTCGGGGTGATAGCGGCGAAAAAGCAAGGGCAACTCATACTTAAAAAATTTGGCAGTACGTCCGCGGCCTTTTTTTTCGTTTAAATATATTCTGCGAAAAATACTGGCGGAGAGCGCGTTGATAAATTTCGTGGTTTTTGACCTTGGATAAAACGTTTTGGCATAGCCCAAATCATCCACCAAATTTGTGAAGCGCTCAGCAAGTTCATCGGCATCTTCGGTGGGGGTGCTGTACTGCATCCAACGGTCTTTATTTTGGTCAATAAATTTGCCTTCGCGCATTGGCCTACAAATTAAGTTAGAAAAAACCGTCTGCAATTCTTTTTATAATACTTTTATAATTCGTGAGTACACTTAGCGTCAACACCAGTTTTAATATCAGTTTGCAGTTCACATCAGCGGCGTTTCATACGCGAATGTTTGCGTGGCTTATTGATGGCGTCATTCTGATTATATACCAATGGGGCGCTTCACAATTTATGCATGCCGTACTTGGGCAGGGCGCCCAAAGCTCAGGCGTTGATTACCTTTTATACCTGCCCGTTTTTTGTTATCACCTACTTTTTGAAATTCTCAATCATGGTCAAAGCCTTGGCAAAATGGCGCTGGGCATACGAGTAGTAAGTGCCGATGGGCGCGAAGAAGATAATGCACAAGCCATGGTGCGCTGGCTAATGCGCACCATTGATTTTGGTGGTGTGCTGGGTATTGCGCTCATGATTATTTATCAATCTTACGTTACGGGTAGTATTTTGATCATCGGTAATTTGTTGGCGTTCATATTTTTTCTGACCACAAAACACAATCAACGCCTCGGTGATTTGGCGGCTGGTACGGTGGTGGTGTATAAAAAATTGCCGTACGATTTGAACGATACTATTTTCCGTGAGGTGCGCGCTGAAAATTATGTGGTGAGTTTTCCGCAGGTGATGAAACTGAGCGATAACGACATCAACATTATTGATAATGTGGTGAAGCGGCACAAAAAATCAGACATTTATAATTACCTCAGCAGTGTTTCAT
>JBBSPP010000579.1:0-1867 GCA_038258625.1 Chitinophagales bacterium | reverse complement strand
TTATATACCTGCAACACAATCCGGCTTTTATCAATAGTATCTGCCAAGAATTCTCTGTCTAAAACAGGGCCTAGTGAAATCACTGTTTGGGTAGTTACAGTGCCATCGGTGTTTTTAACTTTTTGTACTTTGTTCCCTTTTGAGTCGTAGGTTTCTACCAATACTTTGTTTCCCGTTTGCGCAACGCAATGTTGTACGGTAAAAAGAATTATGATAAGTGTAAATATTTTTTGCACGAGAATATAGACTACTAAAGATGCACAAACTTAAAAGGCATAGGGCAGAACACTACGTTAATTGTAATTTAATTTCTGAAATGATGTCATCAAACTGATGGGTAAGTTGCCCGCCCGCACTCGCAAAATTATCTTGCCCGCCGCCACCGCCTTTGATGCGTGGGGCTACAATTGATTTTATCCATTGCTTAGCCGAAACGTTTTTTACCTTTTGAATATCATCATCTATCAATATACAAACGTTGGCTTTGCCGTCAATATTGCCACAAAGAACAATCACGGGATGTTCTATTTTTTGCTTCAGTGCAAAGCACATTTTTTTTACATCGTCTGCATTTGTTGCATCCACTTTTTCGCCAATAAAATTTATGTCATCAATATTTTCTACGCGCTGCACCAAGGCATCTACTTTTTGCCAGCGCATTTTGTCTTCTAGTTTTTCTATTTCTTTTTGCAACGCATTTTTATCATCCGCCAATTGCTGCACAGCTTCTGTAATAGAGGCTGGGTTTTTTAGCTGATGTTTTATCGCGCTCAAATCATCTAGGGATTCATGAATATAGGTTTCGGCTTTGGCGCCCGTAACAGCTTCTATGCGGCGCACGCCAGCGGCAATAGCACTTTCGTGTAGTATTTTAAAAAAGCCCAACTCGCCCGTAGTGCCTACATGCGTGCCGCCACAAAGCTCCACAGAATAATCTGCATCCATGATAACCACACGAACATCATCGCCATATTTCTCTCCAAATAATGCCATGGCGCCTGTTGCCAATGCATCTTTTTTGTTCATCGTTTTTATTATTACGGGTATGTTCTCCCGTATTTTTTGATTCACCAATTCTTCAATGTGTCGTTGCTCTTCTTCACTAACTTTTTCTATATGGCTAAAATCAAATCGGAGATGATCTTTGTTTACCAAGCTCCCTTTTTGTGCTACATGTTTTCCTAATATTTTTCGTAGCGCGGCATGTAATAAATGCGTAGCCGAATGATGCTCCGATGTTTCTTTTCTGTTGGTTTCATTCACTTTTGCGCGCACTTCTACTTGTCGTTTTTCCGTTCCCACTTCGGCGGGTGGCAAGCTGCTCGAACTTACAAGTAAAGCCTTCGGTAATTCTTTGCAAAAATGTAGGATTAAATCATTCTCTTTTTTAGTATCAAAAATTTGGAGCATTTCACCGTCAAAATGTAACGCGCCTTTATCGCCAACTTGCCCGCCACTCTCGGCATAGAAAGGAGTTTCTGCCAATACAATTTGAAAAAACGTTTTATTTTTTGCACTCACTTTTCGGTACTGCAATACGCGCGTATGCGCCTCCAAATAATTATAGCCTACAAACATATTTCGGCTTTCGCTATCGAGCACTTGCCAGTCGTCAGTGTCCAATGTTGTGGCAGCTTTGGAACGTGTTTTTTGTTCCTGCATGGCTTTTTCAAAACCATCTTCTTTTATAGTATAACCTTTTTCCTGAGCAATTAATCTTGTCAAATCCATAGGGAAACCAAAGGTGTCGTACAGTTCAAAAGCCAGTTCACCTTCAATGCTCATCTCGGTACTATTTTTCATGGCTTCATCCATGCGCACCAATCCTTTTTCGAGCGTTGCCAAAAAACTATTCTCCTCTTCAAAC
>JBBSPP010000578.1:0-1871 GCA_038258625.1 Chitinophagales bacterium | reverse complement strand
TGATTTTATTTAGAAAGTATAAAAACTATTTTAGATAGTATATATATAATTTTAGACAGTCTATATATTTATAAAAATTAACTGTCTAAATAAATATTTTACTTATCTAAAAGAATATATGTACTAACTAAAAAGATATATTAAATGACTAACATGTTAAGTACATTGTCTAAAAAAATATTTATATTGACTAAAAGTATGGGTAGATTGTCTAAGTAAAAATATTTTATGTAGAGAAATATATTTTTAGTAACCAAATGAATAGTAGGGGTGTCTAAGTGCACTTTTTAGCTGTAACGATTACCTTTCTTTGTTTAAATGTAAAAAAGTACTGTTTAGCTGTAGCAATAAAATATGGAGCGGTGAAATAGTGAAGCGGTTTTGGCTACTTTGTTTATAAAAACGTTTAATTGTACAGATTGAAAGGATCTTTACCCAAGCCAAGCTAAAAAGGGTAATATTTTGGCAGATATTCTTATGGAAAAATCACCTGCCGCTTGCAACTCATGTACTTATTCACTCTTCTGGGCCAATGCCACACAAGAAAACGGAAATATGTGGCAAGCTATTTTTTTTACAAAGCAAGCCACGCCTCGGCATTCTTGCTCAAGAACATCTCCGCCTGCTCGGTATTCATGGCAAGTTCCTTGGCTAATTTTCCAGGGTGATGCTCACCGAGCGGAAACGGATAATCGCTGCCACAGCAAATTCTGTCTTCGCCAATAACTTTTACCAACAGGTCAAAAGCATCCCGGTCATGCACGAGGCTATCCACCCAAAAATGCCCAAGATAATCGCGTGGGCTTTTTTTATTGTCAATCGCCACAAGATCTGGCCGTACATCAAAACCATGTTGCAACCGCCCAATGGTAGCCGGAAACTCGCCGCCGCCGTGTGCGAAGGCAAATTTAACTTTTGGGTATTTTTCAAAAATGCCGCCAAACATTAGCGAACAAATGGCGCGGCTAGTTTCGGCAGGCATGCCTACTAGCCAAGGTAGCCAATATTTTTTCATCAAATCAGCACCCATCATATCCCACGGGTGCACAAAAATGCTGCAGCCAAGTTCTTGGGCCGCTTCCCAAAACGGATGGAATTTTTCATCGTTGAGGTTTGTCTGGTTTATGTTGCTGCCAATTTCTATGCCAGGCATTTTTAGTTCTTGCACGCAGCGCGTCATTTCTTTAATAGCGAGGTCTACATCCTGCATGGGCACCGTGCCGAGGCCTATAAATCGGGTGGGGTACAGATCCACGCACTGCGCAATATGGTCGTTGAGAAACCGCGATGTTTCGTGGCCATGAGCGGCCTTTGCCCAATAATTAAATAGTACGGGAATGGTCGATAAGCATTGTATATCCACATCCGTGGCATCCATGTCAATCATGCGGTCTTTGGGTTCCCAACAATTGCTTTCTATTTCTCTGAAAAATTTATCGCCTTTCATCATTTTGGCGCAGCACGGTTTGTGATGCTCCAGCCAAATAAAATCGCCACCACCAAACTTTTTGAACCAATTGGGCATTTTTTCGGGCATGATGTGAGTGTGGATGTCTATTTTTTTCACGAGCAATTATTTTTGGCTAAAGTAAGAAAATCTAAAAGCATAAGTTAAAAAAATACTCCCTTTGTTCTTACTCTAATGCTCTTACATTACTTTTGACCGCCTATGGCCGCCACGCCCCGAAAACGAAAAAATAAACGCGGAAAAGCAAATTACATCTACTCCATTATTGGGGTTTCGTTGGTGCTGTTTTTGCTTGGCGTGTTAGGTTGGATTGTCATTTACGCGGGCAAACTCACCAATACACTCAAAGAAAATATTGAGATTCAGGTAATATTCAACGATGCCACGCGCGAAGAAAAAGCGA
>JBBSPP010000577.1:0-1886 GCA_038258625.1 Chitinophagales bacterium | reverse complement strand
TCGCTAAAAATTTTGCAGCCATTAAGATCTAAAGAAATACAATGGTATGCGCCAGCCGTTTTTGCAGTATACGATGATAAAGTGGCGCTTGGTATCAGTACATTATTTTTGTACCACATATAACTTGTAGAACCTGGGCAAGCATTTAGCACCAACGAATCGTTGCTACAAAAAGTGAGCAACCCCAAATAAGTAAGCGGACAATTGCTAGTTGGGTTTATTAATTGGCTTAGGGTGGCGGTGTCTTTGCAGCCCAAATTATCTGTTACAATATGTTGCACCGTATACGTATTTGCTACTGCATAAGCATGAGCCGTTGGGTTGGTATAACCCGAGCTAGCATCGCCAAAATTCCAGAAGTGAGAAGGGTACGTTGTGGCCGATGAAAAAGTGATGGAGGTATTTACACAGCTTGGGCTTGTAATAAAATTGGCATCTGGCACCTGTGTAATAATAGTATCCAAAAAAGTAGACGAGCAACCACTGCTGCTAGTAATAGTATGCGTTACTATAAAAGTATCCGAAATGGTAACTGTCAAAATAGGATTTGCAATATTGTTATTATTATAAGAAGCTATTGGCAACGGCACGGGCGTATTGCCTGGGTAATTTCCGACTGTCCAATTGTAACCCGTTATGGTATTGGGCGCATATACTTGACTGAGGTTTGTAAATTTTATTTTTCCGCAGCTATCGCTAAAACTAAAATTAGCAGCGGCATCTACCAAGGCAAAGGTGTCTTTGCATACAACGCAGGTGGTAGTATTTGGGAGTAATAAAGTAGCGCAAATTGTATATTGTTTTATGCCTACTGTGGTATAAGATTTTGTTGTCAATCCTGCCAAAACGGAGTTGTCATCTTTGTGGGTAATAGTTTCAGTTGCCGCAACAATACTAGCACCCAATGGCGCTGTGGCAGCTATAGTATTGGTAAAAGGATTACATGCCGAAATACTTGTGATGGCAAAACTTGCGCCGCAGCTTGGGTTGGTGCCGCTATTCGTAGGGCAACTAGCCAGCACTTGTACCGTATGCGTTACCGAGGTATCCGTGCAACCATTAAAAGTTACCACGAGTTTAAAAACATAAATTCCGGCGGCGGTAATATTACAGGGCGGTCCGCTATTTACATTTAAAGTTGGGCCCGTGCCTACAGCTGCATTATTCATAAACCATTGGTAGGTATAGCCGGGTTGAGTAACGGCATTCACGCTCATACTTGGCGTGGCGGGCAAACAATATATGGATGGTCCTGCAGCATAAATCTGCGCTTCAGGTCTACCTACTTCGGGCACATTTATGGTGGACGAAACATTGCATCCTGTGTTATTATAATTTGTAATGACGATGGTATAATGCCCGCCCAAATACAAGCCGCTCAAATTATTTGTATTGGTGGCTTGCGTGGGTACAATGGCATGTTCGGCGCAAGTCCAGGCTTTTGTACCTGTGCCAATGGTGGTTAAATTAATACCGCCGGGGCACAGCGTACCCGAAGATGATATTGTAAGATTTGGTGGGTTGGTAATATTGATGGCAATGGAATCATTACCGCAAACACCGTAATGCAGGTAAACGGTAAAGGTGCTTCCAACTACACCATTCCCATTCCAATTTATTTGTACCGTATTAGTCCCTTGGCCGCTAATGACGCTACCAAAAGTGGCGGGTGTAACATACCAGTTAAAAGGGGCGGTCAAAATATTTGAAATGGTATACATTTTTGTATCATCAGCACAAACATTTATGGGGCCAGCAATTGTCGGCGCAGGTAATAGTTTTATAGATTTATTGAAAATATTACTCGTACAATTTCCAGGGTTAGAAATTTGCGTTAGCGAAATGCCATAAGGTCCAACGGCATTCCATGTGATATTTACGGAATC
>JBBSPP010000576.1:0-1889 GCA_038258625.1 Chitinophagales bacterium | reverse complement strand
TATTACTCATAATTTCGCTGTTGCTAATTTTCGCTGTCGTTTTTATTATTGATAATACCATTAGGTTGGCCATGTTTAGCAATCGGTTTTTGATAAAAACGATTCAAATGGTAGGCGCTACTCGGCGGTTTATAGCCAAACCATTTATAAAACGCAGTGTAATAAATGGGGTAGTGAGTGGCTTATTAGCAGCCTTGGCCATCTTCGCCATTAGCCGCACGGTAGAAAATTGGATACCCGAACTGCGCGCCATATCAAACGATACGCAGCTGGCGTTGCTGTGCTTGGGCATTGTATTGCTCGGTGTACTTATTTCGTACATTAGCACGAGCCGCGCAGTAGTAAAATATCTTAAAACTCAATTGGACGATTTATATTAATCATTTATATTTAAAAAAATTATGGCAAAAAAATCAGTAAAAGAAAAATTGGCATCAGCAAAAGCAACGGCGCAAGAACCTACTGCAGAGGCCAAAACGGCCACTGTCGTACCTACTCCAAGCCAAACCAAAAAGCTACCGCCCGCCCATGGCATGCTGTTTCATAAAGAAAATTACATCCTCATGGCGGTGGGTCTTGTATTAATTTTAGTTGGTTTCTTGCTGATGAGTGGCGGCAAAAGCCCTGACCCTAAAGTATTTGCAGCTGATGAACTTTACAGTTTTCGCCGCATAACCCTAGCACCAATATTGGTTTTACTAGGCTTTGTGGTAGAGGGATACGCCATTTTGAAAAAGCCAACAACTGCAGCATAATATTTTATGAGTTGGTTCGAGGCGATGCTCATCGCTATTATTGAAGGTCTTACGGAGTTTTTGCCAGTATCAAGCACGGCTCACATGATATTTGTGAGCTCCATTTTTAATATTCAGGAAGATGAATTTGTAAAGATGTTTGAGTATAGCATACAGTTTGGTGCCATACTTGCCGTAGTTGTTTTGTATTGGAAAAAGTTTTTTGACTTTAGTAAATTTAGTTTTTATATAAAACTCGCCTTAGCAGTTGTACCCGCTCTTATCCTTGGGTTGCTTTTTGACGATATGATTGAGGCAGTTTTAGGAAATCCGCTACCAATTGCAATCGTTTTAATCTTGGGCGGTATCGTATTATTATTCGTGGACCGTTGGTTCAAAAATCCTACTATTTTTAAAGAAGAAGACATTAGTATAAAAACGGCGGTAACAGTCGGATTTTGGCAATGCCTAGCCATGATGCCCGGTACAAGCCGTGCAGCGGCGTCTATAATAGGTGGGATGCAGCAAAAAATGAGCCGTGAAACGGCGGCCGAATTTTCGTTTTTCCTAGCGGTGCCTACCATGGCGGCGGTAACTATTTATTCTATTTTCTTAAAAAAATGGAACTGGAACGGCGTAGAAACCAGGGGCTATCAAATGATCACGAGCGATACTTCGCACCTGCTGCTCTTCTTGGGTGGCAATTTGATTGCCTTTGCCGTAGCAGTATTGGCTATTAAATTTTTTATTGGTGTGGTAAAAAAGTATGGCTTTAAAATGTGGGGTTGGTACCGCATTGCCGTTGGTCTTTTTGTGATTGCGCTAATTGTGGCAGGGGTGATAAAATAAACAACGCCTCCAATCTGGAGGCGTTACAATTTACTTTTTTATATAAAGTACTCGTTACTAAATACTCACTACTCATTATTGCTTCATACCCGCAATACCATCCAGTATTTGCTTAGCTGTACCATTTTTAGGTTCGATAGCTACTATTTTGTTGGAGTATATTTTGGCATCAGGATAGTTTGCTTTGTTGTAAGCCACCACCGATAAGTAAGTGTAGGCACTTACCAACTCGCTATTTTTAAGCGTATCACCTTCTGCCATGCTTATATATTTTTTAAACAAATCACTAGCAGCACCTGTTTTATA
>JBBSPP010000575.1:0-1896 GCA_038258625.1 Chitinophagales bacterium | reverse complement strand
ATTATGCTTATGCACAGGTTGATTGGTTTTTTTCAAAAAAATAGAAGTGTTGAAGTAGAGAATAATGGCAACATTCTAGGCAACGTAACTTTCGAATTATTCTCGCCAACCTTTGAACAGCTTAATCAAATTTGGAGCATCAATGGCGGCAAATTTTTGCCTAGCGTCATTTACAAAGCTCGTGTGTGCGAGTACGAAAGCACCTTCGAAGGCGCACCAGTAGCCCCTATCAAAACAATTAAAAATGTATATGAGCACCAGCGTTAAAGACAGAGAAAATACGTTGGCTATCAGCACGGGCGCAAATAATGTAGAAAATTATTTCTATATAAATGTGACCGAAATTATTGATGGTGCTCCGGCCGTGGACATTACAGAAAATGCCCGCGTTTTTTTAGATGAAAATTTGCTAAAAGAAGAAAGTTTACTCCTTAAAAAAATTGATAGCTTCTTCATGATTTTTCAATTACAGAAGTCGAGCAAAAATTTTATCTACAACGAGAATGAAGAATTTATACGTTACAACTTGGTGGGCAATAATTATGTGCCCGAAGTAATTACCGAAAATCAGGTTGCTATTAATGAACCAACCTTGGATAGTTTTAATGCAGCCGATGCATTAGCATTGCCATTTTTAGTTTACAGAAGAGGAAGTTCAAAACCACAAGTCTATACAATATCGCACGAGGCGAATACAAAAAATATCACCATCTTAATCACAACAATTACACCTTAAAAAACAAACAATTATGCCAAGCACATTAAACACACCCGGCGTTTACATTGAAGAAATTAGTAAATTCCCGCCATCAGTAGCCGCTGTGGCCACGGCCATTCCGGCCTTTATAGGTCATACCCAAGGCGGTGCGCCGCTCAATATGAAACCCACGCGCATTGCGTCCTTACTAGAGTTTGAAACCTTATACGGCGGCGCGCCCAGCATGGATTCTATAGCAGTTACACTCAAAGCCGATGGTACAGTAGATGATGTTACGCCCGCACCAAAATATTATTTGTACCACAGCTTGCGCATGTATTTTGCCAATGGTGGTGGCCCGTGTTACATTGTGCGCGTTGGCGATTATCAAACCGCAGTTACAAAAGATGAATTGGTAAATGGCGTAAATGCATTAATAAAAGAAGATGAACCAACGCTCTTGCTTTGCCCTGATGCAAATGTGCTAACCAGCATTACGGACCATCGAGATGTATGCACCACCATGCTAGATCAATGTGAAAAGCTACAAGATCGCTTTGCAATCTTGGATGTTTTTGATGGTACAAAAGATTTTTCGGTAGTGCCAAATAAAGCGTTGATTGAGAATTTTAGAAGCATTCCTAGTAATTCGAATTTAAAATACGGCGCGGCATACTATCCCTTTTTACAAACTACTATTGCCATTCCGTTTGACCATGCAAAAATTTCGGGCATTACTTGGACAGATTATATTACCGACCAAGGTGATTTGCTAACAGCACTCGATGCTACGGAAGCAGATACAGCAGCTATTGCATCGGTTACAAATTTGAATGCACCAAACTCTTGGCAATCAGTTTATGCCGCCGCCAAAGATGCAGATCTTTTATTAGGACCAACTGATATTACAAATCGTCAGGCACTTTTTGATAATATAATTGACGGTGGTACGGGTATTAAAGATTTGACAATTACCGAAGCACTTCCTAGTGATTCAGATTCTATTACAAATTATTTTGCTACAATTCATACAGGCGCAGAGGCTCCAACAGAGAAAATTGAAATCGTACTTGCTGCTCCTGTTGATTCAACAACCATTGATGGTAAATTCAATCAAGCACTTTCAATACTAAATGACCTCACGGTTTTTGCACAAACACGCGCAAATAATTTGGAAGATCAACTAGCGTTGAATAATT
>JBBSPP010000574.1:0-1905 GCA_038258625.1 Chitinophagales bacterium | reverse complement strand
TTTCATCTACCACAATAGGATTTGGTAATTGTTGAAGTAGCGGTTTTATTTCGTCGGCATTAAATTTCGCAAGGTTGGCGTCATAACTCACACTTACTACAAAATCTTTTTCCTGCAATTGGCCAATAGTTATCTGATTAGAGTCGCGCCAAATTTTTGCTTGCGTAGCATCCACGGCCACTAGTTCATTTATGTTTTTGTATTCTTGGTCTTTATAAATAAAATGATTGGCGCGCACGGTAATTGTCTGTTCAGTGGTGTCCAAATTTTTTATTTCTCCGCTGGCTACCACCACCGCTTTTGGAGGTTGCATGGGCGGCGTTTGGTCTGGTTGTGGTGATTGTTGTGCCTCGTCATTGCCAATGGTAAAATCAAAATCCAGCCAGCCATACTCCGGAAAATAAACCTGTATCCAAGCATGAGCCTGATCTTGGTAAAACCAATACCAACCTTTATTATTATCACTCCTGTCCACGGTCATAAATCCTACTGCAATGCGCGAAGGAATTTTCATGGCGCGTAACAGCAGTAATGACGAGCCAGCATAATATGTACACCACCCTTTTTTGGTTTCAAACATGAAGGTGGTAATTTTTGACGCGCCGGGCAAGCCTGGAATTCCAGGATTATCGGAGTACGAATAAACGGCTTCGCCCAGAGGATTTTTTTGTTTAAAATAATCTCTGATGGTCAAAATTTTATCAATGGTCGTTTCGGCAGTTTTGCCTAAACTATCCGCCAAGGTCTGAAAATCTTCGTATTTATAAGAGCTCGGAAAAAAAGTATAGTAATCGTAAAATCGCTGTGGCGTGTTTTGATAACTTGCTGCTGTGCGCAATTCGGCAAACCGCTGTTCCTGAAAACCAGCTATCATGGGGTCATCGCTGTTATAAATAAAGTAGGCACTATTTAATTTTGATACCAAACTTTTGGCCCGATAGGCAAATAAATAATCATCCTGAAAATCTTTTTCTACGGTAATGGGTTGCACTTCGTAAGCCGTGCTAGGCGCTAGGAAGGCGTCCTTTGCCAACTTTTTTTTATATACCTCAATTTCTACTTCGGTAAGAAATTTTGAACTGAGTGCACTGTCCAAAACGTCCTTATTAGCTTGCCGAGAAAAAAGAGGGATCTCATCTGGGTTGGGTGTAAACTCATCCTTAAAAGGCATGGTGGGGTCACGCTCAAAAGTTTCGGTGAGGGTATCAAATTTGGTAAAATAAAACGAGGTCAAATACAGTGGATTCGGAAATTCTGAATCATCAAAAAAGTTATCGATGTAAGCGCAAAAAACAAGCTCGTTACTTCGCTTATTATTTTTTGCCAAGCCCATACTTTCTTGGTTTTCTAGGGTGCCGTCTTTGTTCTTTTTTAGCATGGAATTATCATCCTCGTTATCGCCGCCATATTGTGCAATCACATCCTTAATTTCGGTTTTCATAAAGAAAATTACCGTTGCGCCAACAAGTAATACCAAGCCTAAAAACAACACCAATCGTTTCAGCAAACTGCTCCAACTAAACTGCCGCGTTTCTTTAAATTTTGCCAGCTCATTGCTAGTAAAAATTAAATAAATACAGTACAGAATAATGGGCAGTAATACGAAAATTATTTTCGCCATGGTGAACTCACCTGTTTTTGACAATAAATAAATAGCTAGTATAAAAAAGAATGAGGCCACAAATATGGCAAACGAGGAATACCGCTGCAAGCCCCACCCCAACAGCATGCCGAATGAAAATAAAATGGCAAAAACTAAAAATTGTTTGGATAAAAAGAAGGCGTCAAACTCGCCCAAGGCAACATTATCTATAAACCGATAGATAAGAAAAAAGCTACCCACCAGCAGAGCAAAACTGGTTACAAACCGCAGCCGTCCGGAAAAAATGAGATTGCCAATAAGCA
>JBBSPP010000573.1:0-1934 GCA_038258625.1 Chitinophagales bacterium | reverse complement strand
CCTGATGATAAAAAATTTAAAATTTATACTTGGGAGGTTATTCGATCAAATACCGAGCTGCGGTACTACGGCGCATTGCAATTGCCCGACGGTTCTTACCAACCGCTGATTGACGCTTCTGATCAAATTACCCGCGGTGCCGAAGATTCTACTTTCTATAATATGCGATGGTATGGTGCGCTGTATTACAATATTTTACAGAAAAAAATTGGTAATCAAGATGCCTATTTTTTACTAGGCTATAACGGAAATGCAATGAACGGCGACAAAAAAATTATGGAGGCATTTGGTTTTGACAATGGTGGCCGAGCCATTTTTGGTGCGCCGCTATTCGCCATTACCGAAAATCGAAAACGGATGACGCGTATGCGTTTCATTCTAAATTATCAGAAAGGCTCCAAGGTATCGATGAACTATGACAAGGAAATGGACATGATAATATATGACCATTGCGAAAGCAGCGTAGGAGACGATAATAAAAAAAATACGTACGTGCCCGATGGTACCTACGATGGGCTAAAATGGGATGGGCGAAACTGGCAACAGCAACAAAACGTCATCAATATTATAGCCACACCCGATGGGCAAGTGCCCGTGGGAAAACCCGAAAAACAATAAACCGTGCACATAGCTAGCATAGAAAATCTTGCCAAATCTTATGGCGATAATACGCTGTTTGAAGAAATTACATTTCATGTAAATCAGGGTGATAAAATTGCCTTGATTGCGCGCAATGGACAAGGAAAAACGTCATTGCTCAATATAATTGCAGGGCTTGATGTGCAAGACTCTGGCGATATTTGGATACATAAAGATGTGCAAGTTGTTTACTTAAAACAAGAAAATAATTTTAACCCAGAAAATACCATCGAAGAACAGCTTTTTGAGATGGAACATCCAACTGTTAAGTTGCTAAAAGATTACGAACATGCGCTTGATAATGGCCAAGCGGAGACGGAGCATTTTCAAAATTTATTATCAAAAATGAATGAGGGTGATGCTTGGAATTTTGAAGGGAGCTATAAAGAAATTGTAGGCAAATTGCAACTGCCAAGTTTGGATACCAAAGTGGCCACCCTGAGCGGCGGACAAAAAAAACGCCTTGCCTTAGCGCAAGCACTTTTGGAAACACAACTTTATGAAGGCGATTCGCTTTTTATACTCGATGAGCCCACCAATCATTTGGATATAGAAATGATAGAATGGTTGGAGCAAAAATTGACTACACAAAAAAGCACCCTCCTACTCGTAAGCCACGACCGGTATTTTATAGATGCGGTTTGTAATACGCTGATAGAAATTGAAAATAACAAAGCGCACAAACACACGGGCGATTATCAAACGTACCTCGAAAATAAAGCGCACCGTTTTGAAGTAGCCGCCAGCGAATTATCAAAAGATAAAAACATATACCGCCGCGAGCTCGAATGGATGCGCCGTCAGCCACAAGGGCGCGCTACAAAAGCAAAAGCTCGGCAAGATTCTTTTTATGATATTGAGGATAAAGTAAAAAAGAACAAATCCGAAAGTTCGCTCACGCTTGAAGTAAAAATGAACCGCCTAGGCGGCAAGATTTTGGAGATGAAAAAAGTCTATAAATCTTATGATGATTTGGTGTTGCTCAAAGGGTTTGACTATACGTTCCAAAAAGGCGAACGAATAGGCATTGTAGGCAAAAATGGTGTAGGGAAAAGTACGCTATTAAAAATAGCACTCGGCATTGAAGAAGCTGATAGCGGAAAAATAAATCATGGCGAAACGGTTGTGTTTGGTCATTTTGATCAAAAAGGTTTGCAGTGGGAAAAGGAAATGCGCGTGATAGAATTTGTAAAAGACAAAGCGGAATATTTTCCCTTGGCTGATGGTACAAAAATTAGTGCTTCTGCTTTTCTCGAACGTTTTGCTTTTCCGCCAGAGAAACAACATACTTTTTT
>JBBSPP010000572.1:0-1939 GCA_038258625.1 Chitinophagales bacterium | reverse complement strand
AAGGGGGTATTTTAAAATCCGAAATGCTAGAAAAAATGGCGCCTCGTCCCATCGTTTTCGCTCTTGCAAATCCTACACCTGAAATTGATTATCCCACAGCCGTAAAAAACCGAAAAGATATTGTGATGGCAACAGGTCGTAGCGATTATCCCAATCAGGTAAATAATGTTTTAGGGTTCCCCTATATTTTTCGGGGAGCACTAGATGTTCGCGCTACCAAAATAAATGACGAAATGAAATTGGCGGCGGTGAAAGCCTTGGCAGATTTGACCAAGGAAACCGTGCCGGATATGGTGAATATGATTTATCAGCAAAAGTCGCTCAACTTTGGCCCCGAATATATTATACCCAAACCTATGGACCCTCGCTTGCTAAGCACCGTAGCGCCAGCCGTAGCAAGGGCCGCGGCAGAAAGTGGTGTAGCCCGCGAGCCTATAAAAAATTACGAAGATTATAAAGAAGAATTATTAAAACGCCTTGGGCAAGATGATAATGTGCTGCGATTAATTATGAATAAGGCACGGCAGTACAAGAAAAAAGTGGTTTTCTCAGAGGCCGAAAATGTGAAGATTTTGAAAGCGGCGCAGCAAGCTTTTGAAGATGAAATTGCAATTCCTATTTTACTTGGGAATAAAAATAGGATTCAAAAATTGGCCGAAGAATATTCTATTGATATTTCGGAGTTTGAAATTATTGATCCGAAGGATGATGAAATGACTGCGAAACGTGAAGAGTACGGTTTGCTTTTTTATGAAAAAAGAAAACGCAAAGGATACAATAAATATGAGGCGGTAAAAGTCATGCGCGACCGAAATTATTTTGGCTGCATGATGGTAGAAACGGGCGAAGCCGATGCGCTAATAACAGGTTTGGCACGAAAGTATCCGGATACGATTCGCCCAGCTTTGGAGATTGTCGGCCCGGCTGATAACCCAAGCACCGCCGACCCAAATAAGAAACAAAAAATATCGGGCATGTACGCCGTGCTGACAAAAAAAGGCCCAATTTGTTATGCCGATACCACCATTACTGAGTTTCCAACTTCGGAAGAATTGGTGGATATTACCTTGCAGTGCGCGCGCGGATTGCGCACATTAAATATTGTGCCGCGCGTGGCCATGCTCTCGTACTCAAACTTTGGCAGTAGCGATTTGCCCGAAGCTCAAAAAGTGCGCCGAGCGGTAGAAATTTTGCATGAAAAACATCCGGGCATTTTGGTTGAAGGCGAGGTGCAAGGCAGTATTGCTTTTAATAAAGAAATACTAAAGGAAAATTATCCATTCAGCAAACTCACCGAAGGCCGACCAAATGTGTTGATTTTTCCGAACTTATCGGCTGGGAATATTGCGTATAATTTGATGCTCGAAATGGGCAATCAGGAAACGGTAGGACCAATATTGCTGGGCTTAAAAAAATCGATTCATGTATTGCAGTTGGGCAGCACGGTACGCCAAATTGTAAACATGGTTGCGATTGCGGTTTTGGATGCACACGTAAAACAAAAAGATATTTAGCGTGAGCAATAAAATAAACATTGCAATTGATGGATTTTCGAGCACGGGTAAAAGTACGTTAGCAAAAAAACTGGCGGCGGAGCTAAGTTATACGTATATCGATAGCGGCGCAATGTACCGTGCCATTGCGCTTTATTTTTTGGATAATAATATTGAAATTTCAGGAAGTAATTTGGAGCTTGCATCTGTATTGAAAAACATTGATCTTCGTTTCGAGCATCAAAGAATGCAGCTAAATAACAAAGACGTAGAAGATGAAATTAGAACGATGCGCATTTCTGGGAAAGTAAGCGAAGTGGCGACCATCCCTGCGGTGCGCGATTATTGTGTGGAATTACAAAAAGGCTACGGCCAAAAAAAAGGCGTGGTGATGGATGGGCGCGATATTGGTACGGTGGTTTTTCCAGATGCTGAATTGAAAATTT
>JBBSPP010000571.1:0-1952 GCA_038258625.1 Chitinophagales bacterium | reverse complement strand
TTTTGACAGCAAACGAAGGTCAGCCAGATGACGACTATATTGTTGATCCAGAAGGTTCGATTACGATTGTAGATATTTCGGGTGGTGTGGCTACAGTGGCACAATCAAATGTTACGACAGCTGATTTTACTTCTTACAACGCTCAGCTAGCAAGTTTGCGCGCAGCGGGTGTTCGCATTTTTGGACCTGGCGCTACCGTAGCACAAGATATGGAGCCAGAGTACATTACAATTTCTGATGACGATCAAACCGCTTGGGTTTCTTGCCAAGAGAACAACGCAATTGCTGTACTTGATATGGCAACGAACACCATTACACAAATTTTGCCGCTAGGTTCTAAAGATTATAGCCTAGTTTCAAATCCGTTAGACGCTACTGATCAAGGTTCTGAAATTGAAATTGCGAACTATCCAATCAAAGGTTTTTATATGCCAGATGCATTAGCTCAATATGAAATTAACGGACAAACTTATTTGATAACAGCCAACGAAGGTGACGCGCGCGAGTATAATGGCTACGAAGAAACTGGTCGTTTAGGAGATGCCACTTACCAACTGGATAGTGCAATTTTTCCTTATGCCAACGCATTAAAAGCAAACATTGGGCGCATTAACATTACCACGGCTCATGGTGATACAGATAACGATGGCGACTTTGATGAAATATATACCTATGGTGCTCGGTCTATTTCTATATGGAATGCTACTACTGGTGTATTGGTTTGGGATAGTGGAGATGAGCTGGAGCAAGTGATTAAAAACCACCCTACGCTAAGTGCGATTTTTAATGCAAGTAATTCTAACAACAATTTTAAAAACCGAAGCGACGACAAAGGCCCAGAACCTGAAGGCGTAACAGTGGCAAAAATTGGAAATGAAACCTACGCTTTTGTAGCGCTTGAGCGCATTGGAGGATGTATAGTTTACAACGTTACCAATCCTACAAGCCCTGAGTATGTAGATTATATTAACACGCGTACAATTGCTACTTACGGTGGTGATAATGGTTCGGAAGGGATTATTTATATTGACAGTACAAACTCACCCAATGGCTTGCCAATTGTAATATTGGCCAATGAAGTATCTTCTACACTGAGTATTTTTCAGGTGACGGATAATACGGCAGTGGGTGTTGCCAGTATTGAAAAAGCAACTTCCAATATGACGTTTTATCCAAACCCAACGAGTAATATTCTTTATGTAATGAACAACTCAAACCAAACGACCAAGCTTGTGATCTACAATGCAGTTGGTGTAACTGTTCAAAAACAAGATATAACTACTAGCTTAAATGCAATGGATATTGCATCATTGCCCGCGGGTATTTACTTTGCCAATTATCAAGAAGGTGGTGTAACGCACACAGCTAAGTTGATTAAGAAATAAGTTTTTTCTTTCTTCAAATTTCAAATCCCTCAACTTAGGTTGGGGGATTTTTTCGTAATTTACATTCAACTATTAAATTGGTCTCTAATTTTAACCCAATGCTTTCTTACGAATGCGGCTAAGTGTTTCGGGCGCCATGCCTAGCATAGAGGCAATAAAATGCAGCGGCACATGATTAAATAATTCGGGTTTTAATTCAAAAAACATATTATACCGCTCCTCGGCCGTCATTGATAAAAAAGAAAATATTCTATCTTCCAAAGTCAAAAAACATTTTGCGATAAACATTTTTTCAAGTTGATGCCACTCCAAAATGAGCGTGCCAATACGGTCATAATTTTCTTTGCTGATTGAGTAAAGTTCACAGTCTGTGAGTGCCACAATATCCCATCGCGAAACATTTCCAAAAATGAGACTGGCCAAATCTGTTACGAATTCTCCTTGGCTCGAAATCCATTGTGTTATATCTTTTCCGTTATAAGAATTTGATACCCTTAAGTAACCCGATTTTATAAAACTTAATTTGTTGCAACGCTTGCCTCCTGTTGCAAAAAAAATCCCCTTTTG
>JBBSPP010000570.1:0-1960 GCA_038258625.1 Chitinophagales bacterium | reverse complement strand
ATTATTGGGGTTTACGCTTATGCAACTAATATGCCCAAATCGTTGGTGTTGCACTTCGTCTTGCTCGTTGATAGGGCCAAGGTACTGCCAGCTGCTTGTGATGTTTGACTGATTAAAGCAATTGTAATTTTCCTGCGCTTGAACAAAGAAAATGGTAAGTGAAAAAAAACTGAATAAGGCTAAAAACTTCGCAGGAAAAGATAATTGCATATCCACGAAAATACACGGAAAGCTACGGAGCTAATTTTAGTAATACGTTAAACTAAAAATTATCCCTGCTGAAGGATGTTGAGAACATTGAAGGAAAATCGTTTTGCGCCATTTGCACTGCACCATTTTTTGAGCTATCTAAAAAATAACCATTTGAAATCATGCCTATAAAATCCCGTTCGTGGCGATGCTTCATCAGGTAATCTTTTTCAAATGAAAAACGATGCGGAAAATTTATGTTCAAAAACGATGGACGAAATAAACAATAAATTCCACCAAGCTGTAAACCAGTTTTTTCATCATCTGTTACTTCATCAAATTGATTCACCAAATTATTTTCGTCCAAGTGAGCAATCAAATTGTTCGTACAATTTTTCTGATAAGAAAGTGCTAACGTTACATCGCCCATTTTTGTTTGTTGCCAAGCTATGAGGTCATCAATGTTTACATCAAAAAAACTATGGCCATGAACAATTAATACATCGGGCGTATCAGAATATTGCAACGCATGTTGAATAGCCGAGCCAGTACCGTTGTATTCTTTTTCTTCCGCAAAATCATAAGCGAACGAAAATGTGGATCGATTGTCCAGAATGAATTTTTTGAATATGGCGGCCTGCGTACTGATGGAAAAAATAATTTTACAAATGTGATAGCGGCTTAAATATTCCGTTACATACTCTATAAATTTTTTATTACAAATATTTTGGAGGCAGTGCAAATTCCCATCCGCATCAGCGCTATGGCATAATATGATACAATCTTTGTGCATGATTTTTTAAATAAAAAATAAAGGACTAGTAATACAAAAATTTGCGCCGTACAAAATCGATTAATCGGCTCAGCGCCTTACCCAAATAATCAGGCGTGTTTTCAAAATTATTATTATCTAATCCAAGACCCGAAATTTCTATGGGATTTTCAAAAGTTGGTTTCTGCGCGGCGTGCATACCAAATGAAAAAAGGCACAACACAACCAGTAAAATAAGCGAATATCGAAATCCTTTTTTATTATGATTGACATAATAAACAATGGAAATCACCAGACCAATAAGAACAATAAAACCATACCAAAAATCGCTAATCCACGGATTGTTTAAAATTTGCATTTGTTCAAAAATAGTGTATATCTACATTTTTCTCAAACATTAACTTTCTTGCTAAGAAAAAGAGTTATATTTTTACAATACAAAATGAAACAATTCGTTGTAACCTTATTTATAATTATTTGCAGTTTTGGCTTTGCCATTGCGCAAAAAGATAATGTAGGCGTTTCATTATATCCTGTACCTTTAAAAGAAAACCAGCTTACCGTACAAATGAAAACGTCGGTTACCATGAAATCAAGCTCGGTAGAGTTACGCAATTTTATAGGTAAAAAATTACAAGAAGTAAAAATCGATGGTAGAAATGAAGTGCAGTTTAACGATATGCGCCAATACCCAGAAGGTGTTTATGTAATTGTGGTAAAAGATCCCAAAGGCAAAATTGTCGAAACGGCAAAATTCTTGATTACGAAGTAATAATGCCTCCCTCAAATTCTAAGAATATAATATTTGGCCGTCAGCCAATTTATGAAGCATTGCAAAGCGATACGCTGATTGATAAAATTTTTATTTATCACGGCATTAGTGGTGACATTGTAGTGGATGTGTTAGAAGCGGCAAAAAATAAAAAGGTTCCAATTGTACGCGTGCCTCAAGAAAAATTGAATACTATGACTCGCAAAAATCATCAGGGCATGGTAGCT
>JBBSPP010000569.1:0-1962 GCA_038258625.1 Chitinophagales bacterium | reverse complement strand
TAGCAGGCCCCGACCTCGACGACCGCATAAGATGGATTGTGGACGGACTGATAGAAATTTTTCATGCCTGCAATGTGGCAGACTTGCTCAAAGATTATGGCAAGGCCACCAAAATGGAAGACCCCATTATTCATTTTTACGAAACATTCCTTGCCGAGTATGACCCCAAGCTGCGCAAGGCACGCGGTGTGTGGTACACGCCACAGCCCGTGGTAGATTTTATAGTGCGCAGTGTGGACGAGATACTCAAAACAGATTTTGACTTACCCCAGGGACTAGCCGATACGAGCAAAGTAAAAATAAAAACCAACGTACAAGGCAACATAAAAGCCGTGGAGCAAGAAGTACACCGTGTGCAAATACTCGACCCTGCCACAGGCACGGGCACATTCCTAGCCGAGGTGGTAAAGCATATCCACAAAAAATGTGAAGGGCAAGAAGGTATATGGAGCCAATACGTAGAGCGCGATTTGCTGCCGCGCCTCAATGGCTTTGAGCTACTAATGGCCAGCTACGCCATGGCACACCTCAAGCTAGATTTGCTACTTACCGAAACTGGTTTTGCACCAAGCACAGACCAACGCCTGCGCGTGTACCTTACCAACAGCCTAGAAGAAAGCCACCCCGACACCGGCACCTTATTTGCCAACTGGCTAAGCACCGAAGCCAACGAAGCCAACCACATAAAACGCGATACGCCTGTAATGTGCGTGATTGGGAATCCGCCGTATAGTGTTAGTAGTTCAAATAATGGGCCTTGGATTCAAAACTTAATTGCTGATTATAAAAAAGACCTAAACGAACGCAAAATTAACCTTGATGACGATTACATAAAGTTTATACGATATGGACAACATTATATAGAAAAAAACGGCAGCGGCATTCTAGCCTACATCTCCAACAATAGTTATATTGATGGCATTACACACCGCCAAATGCGAAAAAACTTGCTAGAAACTTTTGATAAAATTTATATACTTGATTTGCATGGTAACTCACGAATAAAAGAAGTGTCACCTGATGGTTCAGTTGATCAAAATGTATTTGATATTATGCAGGGCGTAAGTATAAATATCTTTGTGAAAACAGGAGATAAAAAGCACAAAGAATTAGGCAAGATTTTTCATTCAGAATTGTTTGGAAAAAGAGATTTAAAATATTCTACCTTATTGGATAACCATTTTGCTTCAATTAATTGGGCACATGTAGTAAATAAAACTCCCTATTATTTCTTTGTACCAAAAGATTTTAGTTCAGAATTAAAGTATAAAGAGGGTCTTAAGATTAATGAATTATTTAATAATAATAATACTGGAATTCAAACCAAATGTGATGCACTTTCCATTCAATTTGAACTTTCAAGCCTTAAAGATGTTATTTCTAATTTCAAGGAGAAAAGTATTGAAGAATTGAAAACTATTTACCCTGACAAAAAAGATTCTAGTGGATGGAATTTTCAAAATGCCAAATTGGATTTAGTAAATAATGAAATTGTTTATACAAAAATTTTGTATCGACCTTTTGATATAAGATACACTGTTCAAACTGGTAAAAGCAGCGGGTTTATTGGAAGACCAAGAACTAGTACCATGAAGCATTTAATTAAACCGAACCATGGGTTAATAACACTTCGTATTAATGGTGAGAATGAAGAGTTTGTTGCTTTAGTAAGTAAAATTATAATTGAAAAAGGAAGTCTGCCTAGAGGTAATTATTCAATTTTCCCCCTCTACCTATACCCCGAAACCACAACCCAACCAACCTTAGAAGGTGAAGAAGCTCCACACCGAGTACCCAACCTCAACATGGAGATTGTAAAACAGCTAGCCGATGGAATGGGTATGCACTTTATAGCCGAGGATGCGCCCGAAGGTTGTACAAGGGAAAGTTTCACTTTTACGCCTACAGATTTGCTTGATTATATATACGCCGTACTCCACAGCCCAACATATAGAGAGAAGT
>JBBSPP010000568.1:0-1970 GCA_038258625.1 Chitinophagales bacterium | reverse complement strand
TTACTGAGCAGGAAAAACAAGTTTTTACGCAAACGGGTAATGAAATAGTAAGCCGCAGTAGCGAGGTCAATACGCCGCGTATGATCATTGGTGGTGGTCGTGTGTTTCCTTTTAGTAAAAAACTGAGCCTGTTGGCCGAACTAAATTTTGATGTAACTACTGATGGCAAACGATATGCTAATTTAATAAACGCCGATCCATTTAGCATTGACCCGCGCGTGGGCGCCGAGCTAAATTATAACAATAAAATTTTCCTTCGTACGGGGGTTGGGCAATTTCAGCGTGTGCTGACCGACGATGATACCACGGGTACAGATTTTCGTACGCTATTTCAACCAACTCTTGGCTTGGGTGTACAGATAAAAAACTTTGCAATTGATTATTCTTTTTCGAGCCTAAATGTGCAGAGCAATGCGCTCTATAGTCATTTTATTTCGCTAAAGTTAGACATAAGAAATAAAGCGCGAAAACCATCAACAACCGAAGAATCTGAAAAAGAATAACTCCTTAAATAATTTTTATTATGAAACGATTATATAAAATTTTTGTAGCACTCTCTATAATACTTTGTGCTACAAATACTCTTAAAGCGCAAACTTTTGGAAACGAATGGATAAACTATGGTCAACAGTACGCAAAGTTTAGCCTATACCAAAATGGTATGTACCGCATTTCGCACGCACAATTGGCTAGTGCGGGTTTGAGCAATTCCAATGGAGCCACCTTGCAAGTATTTAGAGATGGTCAGCAAGTGCCAATTTTTGTAAGTACGAACGGCACTTTTGGAGCTGCCGATTTTATAGAATTTTATGCCGAACAAGCCAATGGTAAAGTAGATGAAGCACTGTTTATTGACCCCAATAAACAGATGAATAAAACGCAAAATTTGATTTCGGATACGGCGTATTTTTTTGTTACTCAAAGCAATTCGGGCCCGTATGCGCGTTATGCTCAAGCCTCCAATAATATTACAGGTAGCCAAGTAAAAGAGCCCTACGTATGGGATGTGCAAAATATTAATTTTAGAAATGTGCTCAGCCAAGGACCTAGTTATATAGGACAATCAGACAATCCTATTCATTACATTCAGTCTTCTCAATTTGAAGAAGCCGAAGGTTGGGTAAACACATTTCCTAGCACGAGCAACTTAAATATAAATGAAAGTTTTTCGATGAGCAATGTATATAAGGGCCCTGGCGCTCCCGACGTTTCATTGAAAACTACAGTGGCTGGTTTTTCATATCTGTCGTTGCACAAAGTAAAAATTGAAGCCAATTCAAATTTTTTGGCAGAAGAAACATTTCCAAAATTTACTGCCAAGGAATTTAATATGTCTATGCCTATCAATATGCTTACGGCCAGTAACTCGGTTAGCTTACTTTACACACCTCAAAATAGTCAATCAAGTTTTAATTTGTATGATAGAATTGGCGTGTCTAATATTAATGCACGCTATGCTCGTACTACAAACTTTAATGGGTTCAACGAAAAATATTTTGAGTTGAACGCAAAATCAGGAAGTTATTATTTAGAGTTAGATGATTTTTCAATATTGGGTGGCGCGCCAAGGTTGTATGATTTGGATGCCAATCAGTATTACAATGCCGATATTTCTGTACCGAATAAAGTGCGCTTCTTGATTCCTGCTAATACAAATTTAAAACGATTTTATTTGGTGAATTTATTGCCTAGTTCATTTAAAACGGTAAGTAAAATTGAAAGTGTAACCTTTAAAAATTACAGCAACGCGGCTAATCAGGGTAACTATATTATAATTACACACCCGTATTATTATGATGGTGGCAATGGTGCCAACTATGTAAATGATTATAAAAATTTCCGTTCATCGGCGTCAGGAGGAGGCTATAATTCAATAGTTGCTGAGATTGATGATCTTTACAATGAGTTTGGCTATGGATACGCGTTTCACTCACAGGCCATTACTAATTTTTTAAATTATTCGCACAATA
>JBBSPP010000567.1:0-1976 GCA_038258625.1 Chitinophagales bacterium | reverse complement strand
TGAATAAAATTTGGGTATTAAGTATTTTCTTACTTTTTCTAATTCTTGCCAATTGCTCATTAAATGCTCAAGGCAGGCATGCACTAAAGATTGGAATTAGACCAAAATTTAATATTAATAATGTAACAGGCGCACGTTATGGATTCAACCCTAATACTTTTAACCGCAGTAATTTTGTAGATAATCAAGCATTTTTAAAATTAGCTGTTGATGCCAAATTGGGCTATAGATATAATTTTAATAATTCTTTGTTTGTAGAATTAGAGTTTGGAAATTTGGTATTAACCCCTTTATTTAAACCCGATAATTATTCTTTTGGAACTGATTACAAATCATTTCATTACTATGACTACTATGGATTAATTAATTGTCAAGTGGGAAAAGTGCTGAGCATAAAAGGCAAAGATCGTATTAATATTAATGGAGGTCTTGGTTGGGTTTTGGATATTGTTAGTAATAAAAATATAAGCACTAAGTACAAATTATACCATGCTAATGGAGATATAGCTAACGGAAGTGTCTTACTTTTCCGCAATCACAGAAATCAAGAGACGGCATTATTTTTAATAAACGCTGGAATTGATTATCGTTTTTTTCCTGATAAAAGGTTGAGTCTCGAAACTGGGGTAGGCCTTACTCAAGGTTTTAAACCACTACTGACTGATGTCGCATATTTTATCGAGGAGAATAAGATTACTGGTGCATCCCAACCTGTAGGACAATCGTTATCAATCACTAACGGACAATCTATTAATTTTGATATTACTCTTATATATCCCTTAAAAAAGCCTTAATAACAATGGAAAATTAAGTACTTCGCACTTAAAAACAGGTTTTTACTTTTATCAAATAACTACCAACGATGGCAAGGTGAAAAACGGAAAGCTTTTTAAAGAGTAAATTATATTGTGCTATAATCTTGAACCCGCTAAGGCGGGTTTTTTTTTATAAATAAAAAACAAGTTCACACAAAAACAACCTACGCAGATCGTCTAAATACGATATTACACGCCTCACACACATGTAGAACCCATATTTTAGAACTTTTATACAACTCACACACCTGTAGAGGCACTATTAGAGAACTTTTACTCACCTCACACACCCGTAGAAGCACTATTAGAAAACTTTTATATACCTCACACACGTATAGAAGGTATATTGGAGAACTTTTATATGCCTTACACACCCGTAAAAGCAATATTAGAAAAATTTTATATACCTCACACACCTGTAGGAGGTATATTGAAGAACTTTTATATAGACCAACCACCTATCCAAGCTTTGTTAAAAAATATGGGACACTTGCATTTGTCAATACAATATTGTAGGTTAGATGCCGTTATACTAATTATTCATCTTTAAAACAAACAAATAATGAGAACATGGATTTATGCCTTCAACACTTTCATGAGCGTAAGCCGCTACAGCCAGCAAGTATGCAGGAAAATAGCGCATTACACGCTCAACATTATTACCTCGCAAGCAGCGGGTGGCGCTGAGCCTTTTGTGGCCATCGAAGCCGCCCTACGCCCAGTGGTAACAAACTATGATACCATATTTGCCGCTTGGGACCTGCAAAAAGGCGAGCAAGAAGGGCAAACCCTAAGCCTTGCCCAATTGCTCGAAGACCTCAGTAGCCAAAAAGCCCGCCGGTGGGATGTGCAGGTGCAAGTGCAGTACGATATTGATACGCCGCAGTACCGCGCTATTTTTCCCAACCGGCGCATACCGTTTCAGCAAGGCACGCAGGAAAGCAAGGTAGCAGCAGTAGGCACCCTAGCCGATGCCCTTGGTGGCATTGATCTATTGGAGGCACTCAAAAATGAGGTGGGAGCATACCATGGCCAACTGGTAGCCAGCCTCAATACCCAAAATGCCGAGCTGGCCGAGACAAAAGTAGAAAGCAACGCCCTAGCCGCCGCGCGCGAACAAGTATGTGTGGAAATGTACGGCGCATTGGGCGCGCTGATGAC
>JBBSPP010000566.1:0-1996 GCA_038258625.1 Chitinophagales bacterium | reverse complement strand
TTCATAAAATAAAAAATAAACATCATGAAAAAAATTATACTCACACTTTTAGCAATCTTTCCTGTAGTGGTTTACGCGCAGGTGAACTGTAATCCATTTGCCAGTCAGGCATTAATTTCGAGCACTCCGCTGCAAGACATTGCGAATAGCGGCCAAGGCACGCTAACTGTTAACATTGGCAACTCGGGCACTGACCCAATTAGCCTCGTAACTGGTAGCGAAATGATAGTAGTTATATCGTTGTCAAATGGCTTGCCATCTACATTAGCTACGAATCCAATTGCTTCGCTTGGCGGTTCATTTTTTCCTGCTTTTAACTGGTCTTACAGTGCTGGCACAAATTCGTTTACGGGCATTCAAAGTACTGTGATTCCTGGTGCATTTAGTGGAGGCGTCGGCACGATTTCGGTGCAATATACCGTGACTACAAACTCCTCAATGAGCAATCCGCAAAATGGATTTAATGTACATATCACGCCTCCGCCATTCTTGGCGGGCATTAATACTACGGGTGATGATTTTATTAGTGCTTTTACTTGGACTACTAATGCCGCGCCACTGCCTACAACGCTTACAAGTTTTGACGCGAGCACGCAAAAATGTAATGTTCAGCTAACTTGGACCGCTACAGAAATGAGCAATTTTAAAAACTTTGTAGTGGAAAAAAGCTTAGAAAACAACGCAGCTTTTACAGAAATTGCGAGCATGAATCCAACAACCAATATCGAAGAATTTTCGTTCTTGGATACTAAAGTTGAAAAAGGTACAACTTATTTTTATCGCCTTAAAATGGTAGATTTAGACGGCGCATTTTCATATTCAAAAACGGTATATGAAAAAGTAGCTTGCGGTGATGAAATAATTTATAACGTTATGCCCAATCCAACTTCCACTACTTTTAAACTAAACACGATTACCGATCTACGCCAAGTAATAGTGTATGATGCTTTTGGTAAAAAAGTAACCACAAAATTATACAGCGATTTAGTACAAAATCCAAACGTATCGGTAGCTGGCTTAGCCTCCGGAATGTATATGATAAACGTAATTAAGCGCAGCGGCGAAACCCAAGCATTGAAACTAATGGTCAATTAAAATTTTTATACAGGGGTCATATGAAATAAAGGCGGTGCGCAAGCAACGTCTTTTTTTATTATGTAGCATTTTTTGAGGGTATTTGTCCAAGCTGTATTGCTGGCATGCATTAAAAATTTGAAGTTTTTACATTCTTCTAAATGCTATGTTCAGATCATAAATGCAACAGTTCCTTCTTGTATAAAATATTTCGATTGGCGTGATGCAAAAAAAAATTTCTTGCAATCCGATCATCGATTAGTTTTTGGCTCATTAAACTTCTTGTTTATTGAATAACCTAAAATCAGTTTTTTCAATAATTTGATTCTTGAATACGATTTTGTACCGTCAGTCTAAATGGCAAGATTTTTTTCCTGCAAAAAAAAACTGAAATCATAAAATTAAAAAATCTTCAAATTAGCTTTTCATTTTCACCATAGTCAAAATAGTAGCCACGCCTATCAAGGGTTCATCACTATCATCATACATTTCCACCATCCATTTCACAATGCCTTTTAGGATGCGGTTTTTGGGGTCTTCGTCATCGGGTTTTAGCTCGGTGGGTATTTTTTCTTTGCAGGTAAATTTGATATGGATTTTAGCACCTGGGTAAACAGGTTTTGTAAAACGCAATTCGTCAATACCGTAATTCAACAGCACCGGATTTATTTCAATCGGGTCCACAAATAATCCTGCGGCGGCACTCATTATAAAATATCCGTGCGCTACTTGCTCGTCAAACATGGTGCCGTCAAAATTTGTATCGCGTTTGTGTGCGTAAAAATGATCGCCACTTAGCTCGGCAAATTTGTCAATATCATCAGCAGTAATTAATCGTTCTTTAGAAATTAATTGGTCGCCCACACGTAGTTCTTCGTAGTATTTTGTAAAAGGATGCTCTTCAGTAATGGTTCCTTTTGCG
>JBBSPP010000565.1:0-2004 GCA_038258625.1 Chitinophagales bacterium | reverse complement strand
GAAATATGCCTAAACACTTTAAAACTGGTTAATCAATTGCGCTGTTACATTTCACTACGGCAAAAAAGTTGATATGCTATAAAAAGCAGTTGCGGTCAATAGAAAGTTCATCTAGCTTAGAGGAAACGCCCTTCCTTTCGTTTATTTTTGCCCAATGTTTCATTACTCTATTAATGCCGCAGGCAAATTAATACTCTTCGACTCGCCAAAAGTGATGGGTATTATAAATGTAACGCCCGATAGTTTTTACACCGAAAGTAGAAAAAAGCATATTGAAGAAATAATTTTTACAGCGGGCCAAATGCTTGATGCTGGAGCAACTTTCCTAGATGTGGGCGGCATGAGTACCCGCCCTGGAGCCGACGAAATTAGCCCAGCCGAAGAACTTAATCGGGTAGTGCCCTCCATTGAAGCAATTGCAAAAAAATACCCCAACGCCATCATCTCCATAGATACTTACCGCAGCCAAGTAGCCGAAGCTGCGCTGAATGCTGGCGCAACTATTATAAATGATATTTCGGGAGGAGATTTTGATAAAACGATATTGACGGTAGCTGCAAAAAAAAATGCACCTTACATATGTATGCACATCCAAGGCACGCCAAAAACTATGCAGCAAAATCCAAGCTATGAAAACGTAGTGAAAGAAGTATTTCAACATCTTCAACAAAAAGTTGTTCGTTGCCGCGAGGCAGGTATAAAAGATGTAATTATTGATCTTGGATTTGGATTTGGGAAAACAATTGAACACAATTACGAATTACTGTCAAACATGCGTTTTTTCGAACAACTTGATTGCCCAATTCTTGCAGGTCTTTCCAGAAAGGGTATGATATATAAACCTTTAAAAAATCGTCAAGATGATGCGCTTGCGGGAACTATTTCGGCAAACACTATTGCTTTGCAAAATGGAGCCGATATACTGCGTGTGCATGACGTAAAACCGGCAGTTGATTGTGTGAAAATTTGGGAAGTTTTACATCCGAGAGTTTAAGTGCAAAAAAGTTTTCGCTAATTTGAATGTTCATATTTATAGCTGTCATTCTCTTCCTCCCTCCGAATTAAAAAATTACTAACACCCCACCCCTACCATTTTTCCTGTGAGCTATACAATATTTTCGCTTATCATGAAAAATATTGTAATTACACTATTTCTATCAATAATATTAGCCGCATGTGGCAGCGAACCTAACGATTTGAAAGACCCAAATATCGTTGCTGAAAAATTTTTGAAAGCATACATTAGTATGGATTATGATGCTGCCAAAAAATATGCTACACCTGATTTTATTACCTTACTAGATCAATACGCTGCCGAAAAAGAATTACTAGCACCCGATGTCGTAAAAGAGGCGCAGCAAGCTACCGTGGAAATAAAAAATGTAGACGTAAAAGATGCCGAAGGCATGGCACTTGTAAAATTTAGCCAAAGCCAACTCGCCGATATTGTAGATCAGCTTGAGCTAAAAAAAATAGATGGTAACTGGTACGCCCATAATGTGGAACGTACTGTAGACATGGAACTTGACAATAAATTCAGCGACGAAGATATTGAAAAAATGATGGAAGAAGCCGAGGCGCAAGACGAAACAATACCCGTTGAAGTAATAGAATAAATTTATTTTTCTTCGATTAAATTGTGACAAAACTATCCGTAAATATTAATAAAATAGCCACCCTGCGAAATGCGCGCGGAGGCGAAAATCCTAATTTATTGCAAGCGGCAATAAACATAGAACGTTTTGGCGCAGACGGAATTACGGTGCACCCACGCCCAGATGAACGACACATTCGCTACCAAGATGTACGCGATTTAGCACCAAAAATATCTACTGAATTTAATATAGAGGGCAATCCGCGTCATCAGGATTTTATTGATTTGGTCCTCGCTGTAAAACCTACCCAAGTTACCCTAGTGCCAGATGGCGATGGGCAACTTACCTCTGACCATGGCTGGGATACTGTGGCTCATTTAGATTATTTGAAAGACGCAATTTCGCTATT
>JBBSPP010000564.1:0-2006 GCA_038258625.1 Chitinophagales bacterium | reverse complement strand
GCGCCAAAATAATTTCCCAGGTGTAAATAGCCGGTGCTGCGTATGCCGCTGACTACAATTTCTTTGTTCATAATATATTCTTATACTTAGTAATCGTTTAAAAGTTTTTTTTATTGTGCTGATATTATTTGGAAAGCTGGTAGTACATAGTGCAAATATCTTCCAAACTCATATCCTCTTCATCCAAATTTTGGGCAATAGTAGGTTGGTCAGCAAGGTACTCAGCCGCAATTACTTTGTACTGTTTTTTGTACGTAGCATTGGCATGGGGCACAATGTACCGCCCCCGCATCACCTCCGCATTGTTTTTTACAAATACACAACTTGCATCATCTGCTTTCGATATACAATCAATTAATACTTGCTGCGACGTCATGGTAGAGCCTGTAACAATATTTTTTTTATCATTTACATTATATAAATTGGCTAAAAGATAAATGCCAATTTTATCACCACCAGCATCGCCCATCCGCAGAAACCACTTTTTTTTATTGGAATCTTTTACTTTGTTTTTAGTAATTTTTTTTTCAGTGGCGTACTTAAATTCTTGCTGTGTATTACCAAGCTTGAAGCTGATGTACTTTATCTCATTGCTTTCAATGCTCGTTGTGTTACCCGTTTTACTGTCTTCGTATTTTAGTTTATTTTGCGACGAGTGGGTGGGCGCTGCAATATTGCCAACTATTTTTTCGCCTGAAACTAGGTAAATTGTTCCTGGGTAAAAGTTTTTTGATGCAAAAAGGGTGGTTGTTAGAAATAAAATTCCGGCTAAAAAAGTAAGGTGCTTTATCATGATTTTCGAATTGGGTCAAAAGTATGAATTTCGTTGTGAATAGATTTTTTGTGGAAACATAAATAAAAAATATCCTACATTTACAATTGTTAGTCTATGCTAACAATTCAATTATAGAAATATGAAAAAGTACTTAGTTCTATTTGCCGTGAGCATTTGTTTTTTATCATGTAAAAATGAAGAAACAAAAAATAACTCAGACAAAATACAAATTGTAACCACCACCCAAATGATAGCCGATGTAGTGCGCAATATTGCTGGCGACAAAGCCGAAGTGATTAGCCTCATGGGGCCGGGCATTGATCCACACTTTTATAAAGCCACGCAAGGCGATTTGCAAAAATTAAACAATGCTGACATTATTTTTTACAATGGCCTACACCTCGAAGGTAAAATGCAAGATGTTTTTGAGCGGTATGCGAAAAAGAAAATGGTGGTGGCGGTTTCAAAAGATATTCCGAAAGAAAAATTAATTATAAGTTCAAGTCAAGGTGAAGAAACCATTTATGATCCTCATATTTGGCATAGCTTAGAACATTGGAGATATGTATTGAAACCGATTGAAATGGCGTTGAATGATTTTGATGTAAAGAATAATAATTTTTATGAAGTAAATGCAAAGAATTTTGCTGGAAGTTTACAGAATTTAAATAATGAAATACAAGTACAAATTTCTACAATCCCCAAAGAGCAACGCCTTTTAATAACCTCACATGATGCTTTCAATTACTTTGGCAAAACCTACGACATAGAAGTAAAAGGCCTACAAGGAATTTCCACAGTTTCAGAAATTGGAATAAAAGATATAACCGAAATGGTAGATTTAATAATCAAAAGAAAAGTAAAAGCCGTTTTTGTAGAATCCTCAGTAAACGAAAAAAACTTAAAAGCTGTAATTGAAGGTTGCAAAAACAAAGGTTGGGAGGTGAAAATTGGCGGCACACTGTTCTCCGATGCCATGGGCGCAGACGACAAACCCGAAGGAACTTATATAGGCATGATAAAGTATAACACGGAGTCGATTGTAGCGGCACTCAAGTAATTAAAAATTAAGCATTCAAAATTCATAATTATTATATGATTATCCAAGTAGAAAACCCCGTCCTCGAAGTTCACGATGTAACGGTGATCTATGACAAAATTCGGGTTCTTTGGAATATATATTTTAGTATTCCGAAAGGAAAACTTTTAGGAATAATTGGACCGAACGGTG
>JBBSPP010000563.1:0-2012 GCA_038258625.1 Chitinophagales bacterium | reverse complement strand
CCTCGTAGCTAAAATCCACGTCGCTTGATCTTAGTTGGAGGCTGCTGCCTGTAATTTCTAGCTCTACTTGGCTGGTGGTTTTGTTGGCAAAAACACTTACCCGGCGCAGGCTACTCAAAAATTCTTCTTTTGATACGCGTAGTTCGTAGGGATTGTTGGCCGGTATTACGGCTTTGTAATCGGGGAATTTTGCATCAATCAAACGAGAAATCATCATGAGCTTTTCGCCTTCAATCATGAGGATGCTATCGTCGTAGGATATTTTTATTTCGGTGGCGTTGTGGAGAGTATTTTTTAGTTGAGTCAACGATTTGCGCGGTACTATAAAACTCCCCTCACCCGATGTGGTGATGCCGGATTTTATACAACGTATCAACCGGTGCGCATCCGTACTTACGAAGGTGATGCTATCTGAGCTCATCTCGAAATATACACCGCTCATGGCGGGGCGCGTATCTTCGTGGCTTACGCCCACTAGGGTTTTGGCGATGGCGTCGCTGAGCTCGGCAGCGGGCATATTGAAACTTTTTAGGTTATCTGTTTCGGGTTCGGGTGGAAAGTTTTTACTGTCCTCGCCTACTAATTTACTCTTGCCGCTGCTGCTGGTAATTTCGATGCCATTCTCGGCATTTATATCGAAGGTGATGGGCTGCTCGGCAATGTTTTTGAGGTACTCCATGAGTACTTTGGCGGTAATGCAAATGGTGCCGCTGCCCTCACAACTGGCTGGTTCTACCTCCACTTTCATGTAGGTTTCTAGGTCGGTGGCGCTGATGATGATGATGCCATCGGCTATGTCAAATTTAAAATCTTCTAGTATAGGCAGCACATTGTTGGAGCCTATTATGCCCGATACATTTTGCAAATTTTTGAACAGTGTGCCCGAAGAAACGATGAATTTCATGCTCTAATTATTTTGGCGCAAATATATAGTAGTGGGTAGGTACTGTTTGTGTTTTAGTTTTTTAGTTATGTACAGTGATGGGGTGGAGTGTGAATAGTGGTGATTGATCTTTGAATGACGAATGATGATTTACGTACTGCCCATGTTATGACCAACATGCTGTGGGAAGGGTTGTTGGTGTTAACATCAACAACGGTTAACGGTAACTAGGCCGCACGAGATGCTGGCGCTTAGACTTATACTTCAATCTCGCGCTAAAGGGTGAACTAAAAAATTCACTTTCAAATGTCCCCTATCAACTATCAGCTAAAAAAAAGCGCCCCTACAAATATTGTAAAGGCGCCGCTTCGTATTTAGTTATAATGTAAAAGCTGTTATTGCTTATTAACTTTTTGGATATAATTATAGTCGGCATCGTCGCGCACTTTTAGCAAATACATACCGCTGGCAAAGCTAGCCATTGGTATGTCCGTTTCAAAACTTGCGGTGGTAGGGATTAATCGGTTGTGGTAAATCACTTTACCAGTAAGATCTGTAACCTCTATAAATACAACCTCCAACTCGGCATTTGAAAATGCAAGGTGCAGTACATCATTCACTGGGTTTGGGTAAATGGCTAGGGTTGCATTATCTTTTACAAACAAATTAATGGTGCCATGTGCGCTGCTTTTACCATCAAAATCTGTGTTGGATAATCGGTAGTAATTGTTGCCCAGCAATGGGTTCATGTGCGAGTATTGGTAGGTGAGTTTCATAGTGCTATTGCCGTTTTGGGCTTTGCTATCTATGGTTTTCAAAAGCGTCATATCACTCGTGCTTCCGCCATGATATAGCTCAAAGTAATCGTTATGTTTCTCAGACAAGGTTGTCCAATTTAAAACATTACGGATACCCTCTGTGCGACCTTTAAAATCAACAACTTCAATAGGCAATACCGATGTGGTAGGCGGTATTCTCAGTACGGTACTATCACATATGTTGTCCAAACATTTCACTATACATGTAGTGATAGTATCAGTTTGCGCACCATTTGGTGTCCACACCGCGCATCCATTTGCATCAAAAACGATTGAACCCTGAGTAGCTGCCGTGGCCGATATGCCGCAAT
>JBBSPP010000562.1:0-2028 GCA_038258625.1 Chitinophagales bacterium | reverse complement strand
TTTTCAAATTAAAAAAATGAGCTTCCCAACAGATTTAGAAATTGCACAAAAAGCAGAAATCCGACACATTAAAGAAATAGCCGCCAAGCTAGGCGTAGAGGCTGATGATTTATATTACTATGGCAAGCACAAAGCAAAATTGCCATTGCATTTAATTGATGATGAAAAAGTAAAAAAAGCAAAATTGATTTTAGTAAGCGCGGTAAATCCCACACCAGCCGGCGAAGGAAAAACCACCGTTTCTATTGGGCTAAATGAAGGCTTAAATAAAATTGGAAAAAAAGCAATTGTGGTTTTGCGCGAGCCAAGTCTCGGTCCAGTATTTGGAATTAAAGGTGGCGCAGCGGGCGGCGGTTACTCACAGGTGATACCGATGGAGGATATTAATTTACACTTCACGGGTGATTTTTCGGCGGTAGAAAAAGCGAACAATTTGCTCTCGGCATTGATAGATAATAATTTGCAATCCAAAACCCGCTCATTAAATATTGATGCGCGCACCATCGTTTGGAAACGGGTTATGGATATGAATGACCGCTCATTACGCAATACGGTAATTGGATTGGGCGGCCCAATGGAAGGTGTGCCGCGCGAAGATGGTTTCAATATTACGCCGGCTAGTGAGGTAATGGCCATCCTGTGTATGGCAAAAGATATTGAAGATTTAAAAGAGCGATTAGGGAATATTTTTATAGGGTACACTTTTGATAAAAAACCAGTTTTTGCCCGTGACTTAAAAGCAAATGCGGCAATGGCAATTTTATTAAAAGATGCCATTCAGCCAAATTTGGTTCAAACGCTCGAAGGCAATCCTGCCATCATTCATGGCGGACCGTTTGCCAATATTGCACAAGGAACGAATACAATTTTGGCTACAAAAATGGGCATGAGCCTCGGCGATTATGTAGTTACCGAAGCCGGTTTTGGAGCAGACCTTGGTGCCGAAAAATTCTTGAATATTAAATGTGGCTATGCAGGCATTAAGCCCGAAGCATTTGTGCTTGTGGCTACCATTCGCGCGCTACGTCATCATGGCGGTGCTACCAAAGATGAGTATAATACGCCGAGTATTGAAAAAGTAAAAGCTGGTTTTGCCAACCTTGCCAAGCATATTGAAAATTCAAGAAATTATCATTTAACACCCGTCGTGGCGATCAATCATTTCCCGAACGATAGCGAGGAAGAAATAAAATTGGTACAAGATGAATGTGAGAAAATGGGCGTGAAAGCTGTGGTGTCCTACGGTTTTACAAAAGGCGGCGAAGGTACGGCCGAGCTTGCCCAAGCGGTGGTTGATGTAATAGAAAGCGGTGTAAATAATTTTCAGAAATTATACAACTGGGAAATTACTGTAGAGCAAAAAATACATACGATTGCTACACAAATTTATGGAGCAGACGGCGTAGAATATTCGCCAAAAGCAAAACGCCAACTGAAAACAATTAAAGATTTGGGTTACGACGGCTTCCCAGTTTGTATGGCCAAAACCCAAAAATCGTTAAGCGATGATGAAAAGAAAGTGGGTCGCCCCACCAACTTTGTGGTAAACGTACGCGAGTTTGAATTTGCTGCTGGTGCTGGTTTTGTAATTCCTATTTTAGGAAATATGATGCGGATGCCTGGCCTACCCGCCATACCCGCTAGCGAGAATATGGATATTGATAATAATGGGGTGATAACGGGTTTGAGCTAGAGCGGTAATCAGGAAACGTAGAATTGAGCAGGCATTTAATAATTCTCAAAACTTACAGGAACAGTGAAGTACATTTTCATGCGTACATTATGAAGTTTTGCTGGAGACCATTTTGGCATCAGGTTTATAGCTTTTAATGCCTCCGTATCCAATTCTGGATGGACTGATTTGACAACTTTGGCTTCTGCAATACGACCTTCAGTGTCTATAGAGAATTCTACTTGAACCAAACCCGCCACTCCTGCTCTGGATATAGCGTTGGCATAATTTATACTATTTTTTAAATACGCTAGCATGGCAAGCTCACCCCCCGGAAATTCAGCCCGAATTTGATC
>JBBSPP010000561.1:0-2029 GCA_038258625.1 Chitinophagales bacterium | reverse complement strand
CGAGCTTAGAAAAATTTGGAAAGGAGGTTTTTAAAAAGTTGTAATCTACGATTCTTTTTCGTCCAGCTTTTTGGAAAAAAATTTTTCTTGCACGTAGGCATAGAGCAGGATGCCAAAAACTAAGGGAATCCCTTCAAAACTTATTTCTTTTACCCAATAGTAGTTTAAAGAATGAGCCAATAGAGAAATTAGAAAGTATATTTTCCATTTGTTTTTTTTTAGTATCATTATCATCCCCTAAAATCATTTTTCTAACACTAACAAATAGGAATAGATCTGAGATAACCGAAATCGTCAGTAGAAAAATTACGGCCCAATTATCCTTATATGCGAAATTGAAAACAATTGCCAACCCGATTAGCAGGAGTACATTTTTCCAAGAGAAAAAGAAATTTTCATTCATTTAATAAAGTAAAACTAACATTATCTTTTTTAAACCAACTATAACAGCCCAAACTCAAAGTATCATCATTCTGCTGTATTTTTGCACTCTCAAAAAAACAACAATGAACGAATTTGAAAAATTTGCAATAAAGGATCAGGGAATTAGCAGTGCTACGATGCACAGTTATACTTCTCACCTAAATAAAATTACTAACCTTACGCCTTACATTATCGAAGAGCGCCCAATGAACGTGGCGAGTATGGATGTGTTTTCGCGCTTGATGATGGATCGAATTATTTTCCTGGGCGAGGGCATTAATGATTATGTAGCCAATATCGTAACCGCTCAATTACTTTTTTTGGAAAGTGTAGATAGAACCCGCGACATACAAATGTATTTGAACAGCCCAGGTGGGAGTGTTCATGCAGGTTTGGGTATATACGATACGATGCAAATTGTAGGGCCAGACATTGCAACTATTTGTACTGGCATGGCGGCAAGTATGGGTGCAGTATTAATGTGCGCAGGCGAAAAAGGTAAACGCACAGCATTAAAACACTCGCGCATTATGATTCACCAACCAATGGGTGGCGCGCAAGGGCAGGCAAGTGATATTGCCATTACGTACAAGGAAATTGAAAAACTAAAAAAAGAACTATACGAAATTATAGCCGAGCATTCTGGTCAAAAATTCACGAAGGTGGAAAAAGATTCGGACAGAGATTACTGGATGACTGCCGATGAAGCCAAAGAATATGGCATGGTGGATGAAGTATTGGCGAAGAAGAAAAAATAAGTAGTAGCGAGTAGCGGGTATTGAGTAGCTAGATTATTAGAAAGCTTCTTTATACATTGGATTATCTCCTTACTCACTACTTAATACTTAGTACTAAATTATGGACAGCAAACAAAAAGATTTACAATGCTCGTTTTGCCTAAAAAAGCAAGACGAAGTAGAAATGATAGTAAGTGGCGCAAAAGCGCATATATGTGATGAATGTGTAGCAAATGCTTCTAAGATTATTAAAAAAGAGTTAGGTCTTTTCCTTGATGATGAAGAGGGCGTGCGCGATATTAAGCATGCTATCAAAACAACTTTTGACTACAAGCCAATTGATATAAAAAATCATTTGGATAATTACGTAATAGGGCAAGACGATGCTAAAAAAGTAATTAGCGTGGCCATTTATAATCATTACAAAAGACTGAACCAAGAAGTAACGGATGATGAAGTAGAGATTGAAAAATCAAATATTATCATGACGGGCGAAACGGGAACGGGAAAAACTTTATTGGCAAAAACGGTCGCTAAATTACTGAACGTGCCTTTTGCCATTGTTGATGCAACCGTGTTTACGCAAGCGGGTTATGTAGGCGAGGATGTGGAAAGTATTTTATCGCGCCTATTGCAAAGCGCCGATTATGATGTAGCCCAGGCAGAACGTGGCATAATTTATATAGATGAGATTGATAAAATTGGGCGTAAAAGTGACAACCCAAGCATTACGCGCGATGTAAGCGGCGAGGGTGTACAGCAGGCCATGCTAAAATTATTGGAAGGTACGGATGTGCTTGTACCACCACAAGGCGGACGAAAACACCCCGAACAAAAAATGGTGAAAGTGAATACGCAGAATATTTTAT
>JBBSPP010000560.1:0-2035 GCA_038258625.1 Chitinophagales bacterium | reverse complement strand
ATAATTTTAATTTTTTCATTTATAATTCTGCAAGCGACTCTGTTAATATCGTTGTTTCGGAGAAAAAAAAGTTATCACATTCTACCAGCTTTTTAAACTTTTTGCTACCGCTTCCTGAGAATATTATTTTATTTAAATTTTTGAATAGTTACAAATCTACAAGAACTATTTCCAAAATAAAAAAGGTTAGCCGAATCGACTAACCTTTCTCAAAATAATGCTCCCAAATGGCGTCAGCCTCCGGTAGAATTATAAATTTTATTTATGGTAAAAGAACCGTATCAATAACGTGTATTACACCGTTTGATTGATTTACATCGGCAATTGTTACGGTGGCAGTGTTGCCTTGCGCATCCATAATCATTACTTTTTTTCCGTTCAATGTCGCTGTTAATTCTTCACCCTGCACAGTAGTAAGAGTTGCTTTGCCGCCTCCTTTTTTAATGGCCGCTATTACATCTTTTGCATTCATTTTGCCCGCTACTACGTGGTAAGTTAATACAGCCGTTAGTTTGTCTTTATTATCTGGCTGAAGCAAAGACTCAACGGTACCTTCTGGCAATTTATCAAAAGCGGCGTTGGTTGGCGCAAAAACAGTAAATGGCCCAGGGCTTTGTAACGTTTCTACCAGGCCAGCTGCTTTTACTGCTGCTACCAAGGTAGTATGGTCTTTACTGTTTACGGCGTTGCTTACAATATCTTTATCAGCGTACATGGCGGCACCACCTACTTTTGGGTTACTCTGAGCATTTACCATTAGGCCGCCCATTAATAAGATTGCTACGAATAGAATTTGTTTTTTGAATTGTGTTTTCATAATTTTTATTTTTTGTTTGTTTATTTCCAAACTTACGCCGTACAAACAAGGTTGGATTTCTGAAATAAAAAAAACATTCGCTGAGGGCGAATGTTTTTTATACCGAATTTTTTATGAAAATTATTTTAGCAAATTAGCTTTTACTTCAAATGTGCCCTCCGCTTCAATCAACATATCACTCGCGATCGCTTCGTCAGTTAGTGCTTCGGCTTTCATGGCAAAATTTTCTTTCATAAGATACTGTTTCAAATCAACTGAGGTTACATCAATTTCCATTTCGGTAACGCCCGTTGGCACGGTTGCCTTTGATGCAATTTCAACTTCGGGTAATCCGTCTGCACTGATGCTAATTTTCATTGAAGCTAATGGATCAAAATTTGCTCCCGCTGGTGATTTTATTTTTACAATCATTTTTGTCAATTTAAAATGATCAACATTATCGGTGCTGTATCCTGCATTCTCAAATTCTTTTTTATAGTCTGACGCTATAAACGGCGTTTCTAAAAATACAGGCGTACCAAATGTGCTACTTGCTGGCACGGTAAACTCGCCAGTTCTTTTTACATTAAATGTGCCTAACTTATCAAGCACTTTGTTGCATGAAGCCATTAAAGCAATCACTGATAATAATACTATTGTTCTTTTCATGTATTTGTTTTTGGTTTTAGGTTGTAATAAAAATTTTGATTATAAAAAAATAGTGTTGGCTAATCTTCGCCAAAACTATTTTTCATTTTATCCCAAAGTTCGGGGATTCTTTTTACCCAAACAAGTTCTTCCATTTTGTCTTTGGCATCTTGCACCGGAATGCCAAACCAAACACGATTTGGCGGCAACGATTTTCCCACACCACTTTTTGCTAGTACAATTGAGTTATCGCCAATTTTCAAATCTTTGCTCACCCCTACTTGCCCGTACAATATTACATTATCGCCAATGTGTACCTTGCCCGCTACGCCCACTTGCGCGGCAAACAAACAATTTTTGCCCACCACCGTGCCATGACCAATATGAATGTAATTATCAAATTTTGTACCGCGCCCAATTATTGTATCGCCGCTCGCGCCTTTATCAATGGTGCAGCAAGATCCTATTTCTACATCGTCTTCTATAATTGTACGACCTGTATTTTCTAATTTATCATACAACAATTCGCGCCCGTTGCGACGAATAAAATAAAAAGCGTCGCCACCAATTACGGTGTTGGACTGTATAATT